>NZ_JAQJDA010000025.1:0-45101 GCF_028617175.1 Halococcus sp. PRR34
ACTCTGATCCCGCCTCACGTCTGGTCTCTTTCAACGTATCTGCTCGTACCGTGACCGATAGAGTGGACAACTAGCGAATGTCTGTCGGCGTGACTCCCTTTCCTGTCTCTTCTGATGGGGTAGTACAAGTGTCGTCTCCTGATTCGAGGTACCCATCTTCGAGCTCGCCGAGTTCGTCGTTGATCTCACCGCTTCGATGGTGCATCGAATGAACGCGAACGCGGACGAGATCGTATTCGTGACGCTCCGTCAACCCGTTCCATGCACGGAACGAACCGACCGTAAGCGTGTGGCTCTGTGGGCAGAACGGTGTCGTTGGTGTGAACTCGGCATGAAGCGTCCGTTGGTCGTCGACGTCCTCCGCATACCGATAGCCAGCACTCGGATGACGGTGGTCGAGATTGAGTTGAGCGAGGTTATAGCCGAAAGTCATGTCGTAGACTCCCCGCTCTTCGAATAACTGTTTCGTCAGCCTGTGGAACGCCACGTGATCTTCTTGTGACAGTAGGTCTTGGCCGTCGAGAAACGTTCCTGGCTCCGGAAGATGGTCGGGAACGAACTCGTCGTACGTGTCGAAGATAGCGCCGTCTGATCCCGAGAACGGTGACGGGAAACCGGACATAGCTGCGTGTTGGATGCGAGCGAGTGTAGGTGCCGTCCCGAACCTGTTCGGGTTATCCGGATGAATTTTGCCACCCTCCACAACGAATTCCTCTCTCAGGTGGCCGATTGACCAACTCGTATAATAATTGTGGAAGTTACTTCCCGACAACGAATGATGTTACATCTCTCGGTTGTGGTCCTCACACACCCCAAATCCGTTCGGGTAAAGACATTAATTGATGACCCTCTATCCACTGATGATGTCAGCAACCAGTTCGATGTACGAAGACATCGGTGGTAACGAGGCTATCGAAGCAGTGGTTTCGGACTTCTACAAGCGCGTCCTCGACGATCCTCTTCTGGAACCATACTTTGAGGAGACCGATATGGACGCTCTCTTCGCTCACCAGGTCCAGTTCGTCAGTGCTGTCGCCGGTGGTCCCGTCGACTACGAAGGCAACGATATGCAGAATGCTCACGAGGGAATGGCCATTACCGAGGAGGCGTTCTCACACGTTGCCGGGCACCTCGCAGACGCTCTCCGCGCGAACGGTGTCTCAGAACCTCACGTCGAAACCATCATTGAGAAAGTCGCGACGCTCGAAGACGACGTCGTCGACCAGTAGCACCCTACTGACTCCCCTCATGGCCAGCCGAGGAGTGATCTTATACACGTGTACTCGAAGCCCGATCAAAAACACCTATCAAGCTCGGGTACGTGAGGGGGCGTTCCCAGTCACTGAGAACTGGCCTCCCGGCTTATCTCCGGATCGTCCGAACGATCAACTGTATCATGACCGACCGCATCGGCGCTCCGGGCACGGGGATTTCACGACGAGAATTCTTGGCGGCGAGTGGGGGTGTCGGCACAGCAGTGCTGGCTGGGTGTACGGCGATCGGCCAAGAATCATCGACGAACCCAACGCTTGGTGATCCACCGGCGAACGTGAGCTCCGACAACGGAACGCTTCCGTACACGTCCCCACCCGACGTCGTTCAGGTCGACGAGCAGGGCGGGAAAGTGACGCTCAGCACCCAGCAGTGCAGACACGCGGTCCACCCCAAAGAAACGATGGGGGGCCCGATCGAGCTCCCCCAGGTTTGGGCGTTCAAGGCCGATGACGGTCCCGCGAGCGTTCCGGGGCCGATCCTCCGGACCACCGAGGGCAACGACATGGAGGTGACGCTGGACAACTCGGACGGGTTGCGCCCGCACACGGTCCACTTCCACGGGTCTCAGACCACGTGGAAAAACGACGGTGTACCGACGACTACCGGCATCGAGGTCGGCCCCGGTGAGAAACACACCTACAGCATCCCGGCGAACGTTCCTGGGACCCACTTCTATCACTGTCACTACCAGACTCACCGCCACATCGACATGGGGATGTACGGGATTCTCCGGATCGATCCGAAGGGGTACGAACCAGCTGATAAGGAGTACTTCATGACGGTGAAAGAGTGGGATTCGCGGCTCAATCGGATGATGGCCGGCGAGGACGCCCAGTACAGCCCGCGGCAACGCAACCCCGATGTGTTCACCATCAACGGGAAGAGTGCACCGCGGTCGTTCCATCCTGAGGATGGCTCACCGATCATCGTCGACAAGGGCGACTCGGTTCGAGTCCACCTCGTCAACGGCGGGTATATGGCTCACCCGCTCCACACCCACAACCATCGGTTCGAGGTGGTCGAGTCCGACGGTGGCCAGATCCCTGAAGCCGCACGATACACTCAAGACGTCGCCAACATCGCCCCTGCGGAACGCCGCACCATCGAGTTCACCGCCGATGCTGATCCCGGTATCTACCTCCTGCATTGCCACAAAGTCCACCACGTTATGAACAGGGACAGCTATCCTGGCGGGATGCTCGGGGCGATCGTCTATCGCGAGGCAATGAATTCGGACATCTTCGCCCAGCTCATGGAGTACGCCGGCTACGACGGGGAGTGATCTCAATGGACGCAATGAGAGGACAACCGAGTGCGGCGCAGGTCGGCCGACGAGGGTTCCTGAAGGCTGCTGGCGGGACGGCAGTCGGTGTCGGAACGCTCGGAGCCACAGCAGGAACTGCCAGTGCACAGGAAGGGAGCGACGCTACGGACGGGTGGTTCGGCGGCGTCAGCAACTACGAAACCGTCGTCGACAAAACAGGTCAAAGCCAAGTCGAAGTCACTGTCGGCACGAAGGGCAACGGCGGTAACTTCGCGTTCTCGCCGCCGGCTATTCGCATCGATACTGGGACGACAGTCGCGTGGAAATGGACCGGCGAGGGCGGTGGTCACAACGTCGTTGCCGAAAACGGTGCGTTCGAGAGCGAGATAGCGAGCGAGGCCGGCCACACGTTCAAACACACCTTCGAGAAGGAGGGTGCGATCAAATACGCTTGTCTGCCGCACAAGAGTATGGGAATGCGAGGAGCAATCCTCGTGGGTGCTAATGCGACCATCGATACCGGATCGAAGCAGTCCGGTGATGGATCGTCGTCTCCATACGGTGGGTGGCTCGACGACACCGAGAACTTCGAGAACGTCATCGATCTGTCTGACCGTGATCGAGTCGAGATTCAGGTGGGTGCAGCAGGCAATGGAGGGAATTTCGCGTTCTCACCTCCCGCGATCCATATCAACCCAAAGACGACTGTCGTCTGGCGGCGGATCGAAGATAACGAGGCGCTCACCGTGGTTGCTGAAGACGAGTCGTTCTGGACTGACTTCGGAGAAGAAACTGGCGAGACGTTCGAGTGGACGTTCACCGGCAATCGTGTTGTGAAATACTCCTGTCCTGCGTATGAGGAACTCGGGATGAAGGGGTTGATCGTTGTCGGGAATCCCGATCTCCCGACGATCAGTGAAGTGGTGTCAACGCCGTGGGGTAGCGCGCTTGCCGGGAGCGGGCTGATGGCGGTTCTCTCACCGGTTGCACTCGGCGCGTTCCTCAAGATACATGGAACTGGTGACACCGACTCGACCGAAGCATCCGACCGACAAGGATGAGATCCCCCATCTCTGGGGGCGTACCAAACGCTCACTCGTGAAGCAGATCTCGTCATAACGGCTCAGTTCTACCCTGACCAATCGGTTTCGGAATAGAAGTATAGGAGATGGACGGTCCGGGGTTGCCCGACGTTCCGGCATGGGGAAGCCCGCGTGCCTCCTCCACCCCGCGACCCGGCGAGCGACGGCTGTCCGGCGGTCCGCTGCTCGCTTCCGCGCCTGACGGGCTGCCGCCGGTTAACCGCGGCGAGTCGTCCCTGCAGACGAGTGGCCGTGGACCGCCGCCCCCGACGGACGAGGCTTCGACGTTGGCTTGCGGGGCCCGTGCCGGTCGGCACGGACGCACCCGGGGTTCGGCCCCCGCTGAAGACCGTGTTGCGGGTGACGGGCAGGGCCTAACTGCTCGACCTAGTCCGATTTGGGGTAAGCGCTTCGGACACAAGCGCTTTTCGCAGGCTCTATTTTCTCAAAATCGACATGTTAGGATTCAGATTCGGGTGTAGTCGAACTGTCGTACATTTCTTCGAACGCTTGCTCGCCGCGGATCAGTTCATCGATGCCTTCACTGAGCGTGACCTCTCCGAACACGGTCGCCCGATAATATGTATATAGACCGTCCTGTCCTCGCTCGGTGCGCTGGCGCTTCTCGATGAGACCGACATCGACGAGCTTGTTGAGGTGGTAGTGGAGCGTGCTGTCATCGATGGATATCACTTCCTCAAGCTCCTTGGGACTCATTTCCCCGCCATGGACGAGCCGGTAGCAAATCTCGTATCGGGTACGGTGCCCGACGGCGGCGTGCATCTCGAGATACTCATCGAGGCAGAGAATGCTGTCTGTCGGCAGCAGATCTTCTGGGTCATCCGGGAAGTCCCCGCCGATCGTACTCGTTTGATCGATTGCCATCTTGTGCCGGGATACGGGTGGAAGACTCTTAGCCTTTGTCAAGCCGAGAATTTTCGAAAACGCCACTCTTTATATTCTCGACCAAGCACGACCCTCCATGACCGCGGAGATCACGCGCGAGTTAATTGTCGAGCGGTTGGGGAGTGTGAAATACGACCGCTTCCTGTTCTACCTGATGGGGCCGTACAAGTCGTTCAACCTCAACTACGTACTCAGCGGGGAGGAACGCCGTGAGATCGATATCGAAGATCTCCCCGGACCGTTGCGCCGACTCTTCCAAAACAGGGGCGAGATCAACGCAGCGCAGGCACTCTTACGGCGGGTGCAGGGAGAGCTTCGGATGACTCCCAATGTGAATGCGTTTTTGGCCCTTGACGTCGGGGTGGACACTGACGATGTAGATGCAGTGACCCAGAGCATCGAGTACACCCGATGCAGCAACGCGACTGCGTTCGTGGTTCCGTTTCTCGGTCACAACTTCGGCGTCGGAGAAGAAGCCGGAAGCATTCTCGAAAACCTCGCGGAAACACACGGTGATCGATTGGTCTTCGTCCATGAAGACGACGTGACGAGTGCGATGATTCGATCGGCGAATATGCGGTGGGACCTACGAGTCGAGACGTACGAAACTGAAGAAGAACTCGTCGCCACTCTCCGACGATTCGCGGGCGGCATCATGCAACGAGAACGCCGCGGAGACCTCGAAAGTCTGGACTGATCGAGATAGAAAAATGAGACTATCCCGATAATTGTCTTGCGTTGTCTGGACACGATAATGCGGACAGGCAGCATTTAATTCACTTTCTGTCGATAACATCGAATCTAAGAGAATGGTGTGACCGATACGCGCCCTGTATGTTGCACGCCGATTTCAACAAGTCCACAATCTGTGATGTGAGGAACTCTGAGAATCAGTGTTAATCCCTATATCACTTGCTGTGGTTACTGAACGCCTCTGTCGATATCGGGCCACCACAGGCGACACAACCCGACGCGAGTAATAGCTCCATCATATCGGCGTCGATCTGGACGTACTCGCCGCAGTGCGGACACCGAAAATCATACCGCTGGCCTGCACCCCTGCTCGTCACGAGCAATCTCTTCGAGTACACCACTACAAAGAGCCACCCACAATAGTTTGGGAGTTAATATCACGACCGAGTAAGAACCGAGTCCATGAGCTTCGACTGGGCGGCCGCGAGGTGTTCAGTGAACGTCGAGACCGTGATATCAAGCGCCGCTGCGACTGTCTCGGCGTTGGCTTCTCGTGGATGAACGAAATATCCCATGTCGTGCGCGACGGTGAGGACCTCGCGCTGACGGTCGGTGAACATGCTCCGATCGACGAACATGAGGTCACTTTCTGCCTCGTCTGCATCCGAACGTAGCAGCCGGCGAACCGATACAGTCTCGAACCGCTCCTTGAGATCCCTAATAACGGTCTGGAGCGTTTCGATATCAACTGCGAAGAACGTGACGGTGACCTGGTCACCGTTGACGGTGACGTCCCGAACCGGACAGCCGAGCGCCTCGACTCGGTCGCAGACACAGCCCCGTCTCTCGCGATCGAATCGGTAGACGGTTTCCGAGTCAGTATCGAACACTCGAGTCATCGATTTGATTTCGTCGATTGCGATGTCGTCGGAGTCGTCCCGCGTCCTCCCGTTCACTTGTTCGACGGTGAACTCTTCAGTGATGGCTTCGTCCTCTGACGGTATCGTACTCCGCGTGATGCTGTTAATTGTCGCAGCCGTCTCGGTCCCCTTCGTTGGGAGTCGGCATGAGGCAGGCCCTCCGACCTCCAGCTCGGCGAAGATACCGTCCCCCATACTCCGGAGTCGCTTAGCCACTCACTTGAGTTTATTGTCGAACATGTTCGGAAAGACCTATCAGCACGGTGGCTGGGTGGAGCATCCCTCTTCAGCGAGCGAGCTATCGTGGAGCGCTATCCCGTCTTTTCACCGAGCAATCAGAGGATGCGAGTAGGGTCAAGGGCGGTCACGATTGGAGGGATATGAGCGTGTCATAGAAAACGTCACATGCGAGGTTGCAGGGCGTGGGAATTGTGTCCAACAACGCCCAAGCCCTGCAAAACGTAGCTTCAGCCGACGACTTCTTGAATGTCGCGGCGATCGAGACTGTACCGCTGTTCGAGTATCTTGAGTTCGAGTTTCTACTGGAGTACGACGTGTTCGCCCCCTGCGATCGGGGGCGAACACGAGTCCATGAGCCACCAGAGCTCTTCCAAGGCTTTCTCCACTGTTACTACGAGGACGTCTACGGCACTCGTCCTGTCACACGGGAACTCCAGAAGCCGTTGGTCTGGTTCAGCTGTGGCTTCGATCGACCGCCGTCGAGAGACGCGGTCGATCGCTTCCTCACCGATCTCGAACACGTTGTTGACGATGTCTTTGACCATCTCGTCGAGTAGGCCGCCGTTCGGGGCCTGCTCGACTCTACCTACCGAATCGATTCGACTCACGTTGAAGCGATTCCGTGGAACGACGACGCTTCGTGGAACTACGATTCAACCGCTGAAGCGCACTACTACGGCTTCGGCTGTACGATCGTCTCGTCGGGAGCGAAGGTACCCATCGCAGCGGAGTTCACACCAGCAAAGCAAGCGCCAGAGGAGACGGCGATGCGCGTCACGCGTGACGCGCTCGCCGTCGAAGTACCGGTCTGGATGATCGGCGACAGTGCGTACGACACGCTGGACTGGCACGACCCCTGCGGTCAGCAGGAGGTCGTGCCAATCGCCCCGTACAACCCGCGAAATACGGACGATCCGCTCGATATCGAGTACCGGGTCGAAGACCGCATCGAAAACCACAGCGAGGGCGTTCAGCTCAAACGCTCGGTCTTAGACGAGACGTACAACCGCCGAACACAGGTCGAACGGACCAACGATGCAGTCAAGAACTGCGGCCTCGGGCCCGTCCGCGCCCGAGGCCGCGTCCACGCACGGGCGCAGGTGTTCCTCGCGCTGTGCCTCCGAGTAGTCGTCGCGATCACTAACGATGAACGAGGAGACAACCCTGGCCGCGAGATGCTCACGGCATGAGACGGATTCTATGACACGCTCGGAGTATTTGAACTCCCCCAGTATGGAGGGAGGGGACTCACACCCCGCTGGTGTCGAGAAATGATATGGTCACGGTGTTCGATCCCCAGCGCGCACGTCGCCAAACGTATCGACACCGATGGACCGGGACGGAGAAGGGAGGGACGAAGTGATGCGAACGAATCAGTGGACCATCCAATGGTGAGGCGAGAAACGCTCGTCATTGGCGTACTCATCGCGCTGGTGCTGCTTCCAATGTGGTACGTCGGGATCCAGGGAGAAGCGACCAGCGAAGAAATCCAGATCGACCAGAGCGTGAGCGAAATCCAGCCCCTTGGTGGCCCGGTCGATCTGCCGAACAAACTCTCGCCAAGTCAGGTCGGTGTCATCGTGTGGATCGCGTTGTTCGGGCTCTACGGCGTTTTGGTCGGTGCTCATCGCTTCATGAACACCGCTGTCAGACCATCCGATCCAGATGCCGAAGCAGTCGTTTCCGATGGGGGCTACTCCGGTCAGAATGATGCTGAACGTGAACCGGAGCCGCCAGATGAGCGGACGGACGGTGGCGTCAATCGTCCCTCGTGGCTGACTGCGGAAAATCGTTGGCTCGTCGAGTACCACGACGCGACTGGATCGAACGAGGGGATCATCGTGATGGGAGCGCTGACCGTGCTCGCTATCGTGTTTTCGGCATTGTTCACGGGTGAATACCTGACACTGGCCCGGACGCAGTACTTCGGCCTCTACGCGACGGGGCTGTTCCTGTCGCTGGCCGCACTGACTGTCGCGTACTACGCCTGGTTCATGCCACACGTCGAAGTAGCGGAGAAACGGGAGCATTGACCCATGAGAGACCGAAATCAATCAACTGATCGCGAACGACCGTTGGCTGACGACCAATCGACCGACTCGTGCGAGAGTTGTCCGTGCGTTCGCGCTGACGGCGGTGCGGAATCGACATCCAACGACGGCGAGGGTGGGAGACTCCACCGACGGGACATGGCGAAGGTCCTCGCCACAGTTGGTGGCCTGACTGCGGTCGGAAGCCTGGCCGCGCCGCTTGCGGGACTGACCCGTGTGTTCGAGCGCGAATACGACGGTCCCACCTATAGCGATAGCGTGCCGCTCGTGGATGCGGAAGGCAACCAGATCGGCGAAAACCAGCTGGAGATGGGTGACTTCATGACCGTCTTTCCTGAACCGCGTCCGGGGCTCGAAGATGCGCCGACCTTGCTGGTTCGGTTCCCCGAGGAGCAGTACGCCGAGCCAACAAACCTCGAATTCACCGTCGGGGGCTATGCGGCGTATTCGAAAGTCTGCACGCATGCGGGATGTATGGTGGCGAATCAGGAGGGCCAAACGATGGTCTGTCCCTGCCACTTCGGGAAGTTCAATCCAGTTCAGGGGGCATCGGTCGTCGGCGGGCCGCCGCCGCGGCCACTTCCGCAGCTCCCCATCACGCTGTCCAGCGATGGCTACCTCATCGCCACCGGGGATTTCGACGGAGCAGTCGGGGTACAGGGGTGAGAACGCATGTTGAACCGCATTTACGGCTGGTTTGACAGGCGATTCGACCTCGAAGACAGCAGCAAGTTCCTCGGGAAGGCCTTCCCGGCTGAAGACTCGTTCCTACTCGGCGAGGTCGCGCTATTCACGTTCTTCCTGCTGGTGATGACGGGTATCTTCCTGGGATTCTTTTTCGAGCCAAGCACCACTGAAGTCACGTACGACGGGAGCGTTGCCCAGTATCAGGATCAGGAGCTCCCAGCAGCGTTCGCGAGTGTTCTCTACATCACCTACGACATTCCCTTCGGGATGTTCCTCCGGCGGCTACACCACTGGGCCGCGCACTTCTTCGTGGCGTCGATCGGGCTGCATATGCTCCGCGTGTTCTTTTCCGGAGCGTACCGCAATCCCCGCGAGCCGAACTGGGTGGTCGGCGGTCTGCTCGCTTTGCTGGCCATCTTTGCTGCGTACACAGGGTACTCACTACCATTCGACGAGTTCGCCAGCACCGCAACCGGCATCGGGTATAGCATCGCCAACTCGATACCGATAGTTGGTGATATCATCTCAAAAATCGTGTTTGGAGGAGAGTATCCTTCCAGCGCTACTCTTCCACGGTTTTACTTCCTGCATGTCTTTGCCATCCCAGTCGCCATCATGGCGCTGATCGGGGTTCATATGGCGATACTAATCCGACAGAAGCACACCGAAGGTCCGCGGAGCAGCGACGTAGCGGGTGAACAAACGGTTGAGAAAGACGACGATACGTACGTCATTGGCTTGCCCGCGTTCCCGAATCAGGCCGCAGTAAGCGTCGTGGTGTTCTTCCTCACGTTGGCGTTCGTCTCCCTACTCGCTGGATTTCTCCCCGTCCACAACGTTGCGGCGTACGGTCCTAATGATCCAGCGAGCACGCCCGAGCTCATCATGCCCGACTGGTTTTTGATGTGGGTGTTCGGCTTCCTGAAGGTGATGCCGTCGTGGATGAGTTTCACCGTTCCGTTCACCGATATCCACGTCTCGACGGAGTTCCTCAGCGGAATGGTTCTCCCGGGTATCGTGTTCGGTCTGGTGTTCCTGTGGCCGTTCATCGACTACCGAAAGGGTCCGACTCATTTCACTGTCAATCCCCTGCGACGCCCGTGGCAGACTGCTGTCGGGGTCGCGGCAGTGACGTTCATCATGATCGCGTCGATCGCCGGGATGAACAATATCCTCGCGGACGTCATCGCTGTCTCGACTGGTACTATCAACAACATACTGCTTGTCGCAACGTTGGTCTATCCCCTCGTGGCTGGGGCGATTACGTACTACATCCTTCGTGACAATACCTCAGAAGAGTCACAAGAACGCGGCGAACCTGCCGCAGATGGTGGATCACGGTCGATGAAGCCGACGTCAGAGAACGGACCAACCGACGGACCGAGCGATGATCCAGCTGCTGACTCGTCGCCCTCGGGAGGTGAGGCGGATGACTGACCACCGTGTGACAGTGGACGGTCGAGTCTATCGGCTACTCGACTATGCAACGAAACTGGCTGGCCTCGCACTCATCGTAGCGGGGTTGGAGGTCGGCGGCGCAACGATGGCCGGGTTGCTGCTCGGCATCAGCGGAGCGGTACTCGGACTCACGACAGTATTCATCGGGAGACAATCATGAGTGACAACCAATCGAACGTGGACGTAGAGAACGCAGACGAATCGAACAGCGGTGTCGGTCGCCGAGGGTTCCTGAAGGGGCTCGGTCTCACGACCGCACTCGGCCTGACCGGTACGACCATCGGCGACGAGCTCACTCAGATGGGCGGGATCGAGAACGTCGATGGATCGGACTACATCGGGAGTTACCCGTATCGAGAGTGGGAGGATTTCTACCGTGAGAAGTGGGACTGGGACTCGGTAGCCCGGAGTACCCACGGCGTCAACTGCACGGGGAGTTGCTCATGGAACGTCTACGTCAAGAACGGCCAGGTCTGGCGCGAGGAGCAGGCCGCCGACTATCCCGAGATCAACGACGAACTGCCTTCTTCGAACCCGCGCGGCTGTCAGAAAGGAGCGTGCTACACCGATTACGTGAACGCCGAGCAGCGCATCACACACCCCCTGCGGCGGGTCGGGGAACGTGGTGAGGGGAAATGGAAGCGCATCTCGTGGGACGAAGCCCTCACCGAAATCGCCGAGAAGGTGATCGAGGAAGTCCAGCAGGGCAATTACGATGCCATCTCCGGATTCACGCCGATCCCGGCGATGAGTCCGGTTTCGTTCGCTTCGGGATCGCGGTTCGTCAACCTCATCGGCGGCGTGAGCCACTCGTTTTACGACTGGTACTCCGACCTGCCGCCGGGTGAACCCATTACATGGGGTACGCAGACCGACAACGCCGAGAGTGCCGATTGGTACGATGCTGACTACATCATCGCGTGGGGGTCGAACATCAATGTCACTCGGATCCCGGATGCCAAGTTCTTCCTCGAGGCCGCATACAAGGGGACCAAGCGGGTCGGAATCTTTACCGACTACTCCCAGACAGCCATCCACTGTGACGACTGGTTGTCACCGAAAGCTGGCTCCGATGCAGCACTTGCTCTCGGAATGGCTCGGACCATCGTCGACGAGGGCCTACACGACGAAGCACACCTGAAAGAGCAGTCGGATATGCCCTTCCTCGTCCGCGAGGACACCGGAAAGTTCCTTCGCGTTGCCGACGTGCCGAGCCTCTCGACCAGCGGCGAGGCGGGCAAAGTGTTCGCGATGGTTGATCAGCAAGGCAACCTCCGGAACGCGCCGGGGTCGCTCGGCAATCGCGATGGCAAACACGACGACAGTGCGAGCATCGCCTTGGACTTCGATCCACGGTTGGACGTGAACCAGTCAGTCGATCTCCAGGACGGGAGCGTGCAAGTCCGGTCGGTCTGGTCGCACGTCACCGAGGAGCTGTCGAACTACACCCCCGAACGCGTACACGAGCTCACCCGCGTCGGCGAGGAGACCCATCAGGAGATCGCCCGCGAGTTCGCCAACGTAGACAAGGGCAAGATCATCCACGGCAAGGGCGTCAACGACTGGTATCACAACGATCTCGGGAACCGGGCGATCCAGCTGCTCGTCACTCTCACTGGTCACATCGGTCGACAGGGCACTGGGTTCGACCACTATGTCGGCCAAGAGAAAATCTGGACGTACAATGGCTGGCAACAGCTCTCGTTCCCGACAGAGAGCGTTCGGGCAGTTCCGACAACGCTCTGGACGTACTTCCACGGCGACATTCTCGGAAACGTCGAACCCGATACTCGACAGCGGATTCAGGAATCCATTGATAATGGGTGGATGCCCGTCTATCCGAAAGAGCGTGAGGATGGTTCGCGCCCCGATCCGAGCGTCTTCTTCTGCTGGCGAGGTAACTATTTCAACCAGTCGAAGGGCGGCATCGCCATCGAGAACGTTCTCTGGCCGAAACTCGATCTCATCGTCGATATCAACTTCCGGATGGATTCGACGGCACTGTACAGCGACATCGTGCTGCCGACCGCGAGCCACTACGAGAAACACGACCTGAATATGACCGACATGCACTCGTACGTCCATCCGTTTACCCCGGCGATCGAACCGCTGGGCGAGTCGAAAACGGACTGGGAGATTTTCCGGCTAATCGCGAAGAAAGTCCAGGAGATAGCAACCGAACGGAATCTGAGTCCGATTCAGGACCGCGAGTTCGATCGTCAGATCGACCTCACGAGCGTCCACGACGACTACGTGCGAAACTGGCCGGACGACGAATCTGGTGCATTAAAAGAGGACAAAGCGGCTTCCGAGTTCATTCTCGATCACTCCGAGGAGACCAATCCCGAGGGGAGCGATAGTCAAATCACGTTCGACGATACGGTCGAGCATCCACGACGATTTGAGGCGGCGGGCGATCACTGGACCTCACCGCTGGAGGAGGGCAAACCGTACACGCCCTGGAAGCGCTATGTCCAGCAGAAGAACCCGTGGCCGACGTTCACCGGCCGCCAGCAGTACTACATCGACCACGACTGGTTCCTCGATCTCGGTGAGGCAGTGCCGACGTACAAGGAACCTGAAGTGCTTCAGTCCGAGCAAGAGTACCCCCTCCAGTACAACACGCCCCACGGACGGTGGTCGATCCACTCGACGTGGCGGGACAACAAGCATATGCTCCGTCTCCAGCGCGGCGAACCCATCGTCTACATGCATCCCGACGACGCCGAAGAGCGCGGGATCGAGGACGGTGACACCGTTCGAATCTACAACGACCTCGACGAAATCGAGGTGAGCGTCAAGATCTATCCCAGTGCCCAGCCCGGCGTGGCGAAGCTCTACTTCGCGTGGGAACGCTTCCAGTTCCCGAGCCGCGGGAACTTCAACACGCTCGTCGGGATGTACATGAAGCCGACGCAGCTGGTGCAGTATCCCGCAGACAGCGGCGAACACCTCGAATTCGTTCCCAACTACTGGGGGCCAACTGGCGTTAATAGCGACGTCCACGTCGAGGTCGAACTGGTCGAAGACGAAGCGACGGGTGAGGGGACTGCCACTACAACCGCCCAAGATCAAAACGGGAGTTCGGGAACCACGACGGCGAATCAGACCACCGCTAACTCTGGCACAATGAATACAACAAGTGGAACGACCGACGGGACGGCAAGCAACGAGACGACAACAAGCAGTGAGAGTACGAGTACCAACGCGACGGCCAGCGGTAACACGTCCGATCTCGACGTGATTCCGGGCGATTCGCCCGATGAGGCTTCCGGCGGTGATTCCCAATGAGCTCACAGAACCAGCAGAACGCCACCAACGAGACCAGCAGTGGTAATGAGAGCACCACGGCCCAGTCCGGGCAGCAGATCGATATCGCAGACGGGATCGACCATCAGGTAGCGATGGTGATGGACCTCAACAAGTGCGTCGGCTGCCAGACCTGTACGATCGCCTGTAAGACGCTCTGGACCGATTCCGGCGGCCGTGAGTACATGTACTGGAACAACGTCGAGACCCAACCCGGAAAGGGCTACCCGCGCGGCTGGGAGGACGACGGCGGTGGGTACGAATCGGCCGAACAGGCCGGAAATCAGGAGCATCTCGACTATCAGGAAGGGGACACCTCCATCCCATCGCAGGAAGACTACGGCCGAGCGTGGGATTTCAACCATACCGAGGTGATGTACGACGGGAGCGACGCACCCCTCCGCCCACAGGGAGAGAACCCCGAATGGGGAGCGAACTGGGACGAAGACCAAGGTGCGGGCGAGTACCCGAACTCGTACTACTTCTATCTCCCGCGCATCTGCAACCACTGTACCCATCCTTCCTGTGCCGAAGCCTGTCCGCGGAAGGCGATCTACAAGCGTGAGGAGGACGGGATCGTTCTCGTCGATCAAGAGCGGTGTCGCGGCTATCGCTACTGTGTCGAGGGGTGTCCGTACAACAAGGTCTACTACAACGTCATGCGCAAGCGCTCGGAGAAGTGCATTTTCTGTTATCCCCGCCTCGAAGGCGAAGGATCGGGCGATGGCAACTTCAACCTCAACGACGGCGACGCGGTGCCGCCCGCCTGTGCGACGGAATGCCCGCCTCAGCTCCGGATGGTCGGCTTTCTGGACGACGAACAGGGTCCGATTCACAAGCTGGTCAACGAACACGAGGTGGCACTCCCGCTCCACCCCGATTATCACACCCAACCGAACGTCTACTACATCCCCCCGTTCGCTCCACCACAACACTCCGAGGACGGCGAGAGTATTGACGTCGAGCGGATCCCGCGCCCCCTCCTTGAGAACTTGTTCGGCGATCGGGTTCACGACGCGCTCGACACCATCGAGCGTCATCGCGACAGGGTTCGACGTGGTGAGGACAGCGAGCTCATGGATATCCTCACCACCAACAACCCGGCTCAGCAGTATCGACTGGAGGCGTTCGACGGTGAGTAAGCGACGCGTCGAACCGTCGAGTTCGCTGGAACTCGCTTCCAGCGGCGTTCGAATGAACGTCCAGGAGGCGCGAGTTCGGGCGTCTCGGAATGGTGTTCCAGAGGTGTTCAACAGGTGACCGAGGACCTCACGGCGATAGCACGGAAACTGCTCGTCGCGGTGGTGTTCGTCCTTGCTGCAGCACTTGCTCCGATGCTCGTTGCAGGAGCGCCCGCCGATCAGATTCCAGTTATGGAAGCATCTCAATCGGAGGCTGACTCGGTCTCGAATCCGACGGCTTCGGTATGGAACGATGCGTCAACTGTCACGGTCCCGCTGTCGAGCGCCCCGAGCCAAGTGCCGGATGCTAATAACACCACCATCAGCCGAGCGAACGTCGAGGCGATTCATACGCAACAGCGGCTCTTCCTCCGAGCGTCGTGGTCGGACGCGACGAAGGACGGCAACGTCACGCCATCTCAGTACGAAGCGCCTCGCCTCAATTCCTACGGCGATGCCATCGCTGTTCAGTTGCCAGCAAACGTCAGCCAACAGCCCGGTATCGCCATGGGGAGCCCGGAGGCGATGGTGAACGTCTGGTGGTGGAACGGTGCAATGGGTCAGCAGGAACTTCTGGCCGCCGGTCCAGGGACGACGATGCCGTTCAATCAGACCGCTATTTCGACCAACGCCACATATCGAGATGGTCGGTGGCACGTGGTACTCTCGCGGAGCCTTGCTGCCAACGAAACGAACCGCGGCTCGATGGCGATGGACCAGGACGTGCCCGTCTCCTTTGCGGTCTGGAACGGGTCGAACACCGAGCGTGCGGGGCAAAAGGCTGTCAGTGAGTGGTACACGTTTCCGTTCGGACCCGGGCCAGAGGGGCCGCCGTACCAGACGGTACTCTGGACCATTGCAGGACTCGCTATCGCCGTCGTCGCCGTCGTCACTGTAACGGCAGTCAGACGAGGTGGGTCCTGATGACGACCGACGTTCCCGCACCGGAACCCGATGATCCACCACTCGATCGTGAGGATCTCGAACCGGATGCGGCGGCCCGCGGAACAGTGTACGCCTTACTTGCTAGTGCATTCGAACACCCGTCCGAGAGCCTCCACACTGCGCTTGCCGAGGACGACCTCCGCGAGCACCTCGACGACCTACTCGCTCGGACACCCCTCGACGTCGCCACGGAAACGGTCGGGACCGACGATGACTACAATACCTTCTGCGCCCGGTACAACGACCTCTTCGTCATTGGCTACTCGGAATATGAGGACCGGACTGATGGTACGCTCTCGACCGACGAACCACCGGTTCCGCTCTATGAATCAGCCTACCGACCTGAGGCGTCGTGGACCGACGTGAACCTTGATCTCGCGCGGGCCTACGATTACTACGGGGTACGACCTGCATCCTCCAACCGGGAACACCACGATTACCTCGTCCTCCAGTTGGAGTTCGCTGGCTATCTCGCCCGGCGCGAAGCCGTCGAGGACGATCCGGATGCTGCACGAGCACGGCTCGATCTCCTCGACCGTCATCTCCGAATTCTCGTCGAAGGCGTCGTCGAACGCATCGACAACGAACCGAACACGGGTGCATACGGGCGGTTTGCTCGGCTACTCGATGAGTTCACCGCTACGGATCGCGAGGAACTCCTCGAACAGCTGGAGGGCGAGTGAGATGAGTCAATCGACCGGCAGAATGAGCGAACGTGTGCGATCGTTCGCGGGGGCAGCCTCCCAGGTCGTTCCAAACTCGCAGACGCCGACGGTTCGACTCTCGGCGGGTCTCGTAGCAGTAGTCGGCATCGCTCTGCTGACCCTCACTCGAATCGCCGTGAACGTTCCCGTCGGTCTTCCACTGGTTAGTTCCAGCGTATGGTTCGATACAGTGACGACTGCGGCGGTTGTCGGCCCGGCTGGCGGGATTATCCTTCTTGGTGTGACGGCCGAGGAGGCATGGGAACGAATCGGATTGATACTTGTCGGCGTCTTCGGTCTCTTATCGGCGTTGACAACCGCAATCGCTGTGCCGGCGGTCGGCGTCATCGTCGCCGGAAGCTGGTTGCTGCTGATCGGCCGAGCGAGAGGTTTCGAACGCCAGGACTATCGATGGCAGACCCTTGGTGGCCTCGTCGCGATAGCGCTTCTCGGAAGCCTGGCCCTCTCGTTGTTTGGAGTCATCGGTGTCCGCCCGGCTACGCTCCGACCTGCCGGGACGACGCTCGCACTCATCGGGATGGCAGCGACTCCGCTTGCTGTTCGATCGAGCCTTGGCCCGCTCGCGGTTGGCGCTCTCACTGGAGTTGGAACGTTCTCCCTGACCGCATCTGCCCCGTTCGTCTCGGGGGCGATCGTGCTAATAGCCGGAAGCGCCGTCGGTGCATCGGCGGTCCTGCTCGCGGCAGCCGTGGGTGGCCTGACCGCAACGATAACAGAAGGAGTAATGCGTCACCGAATCACGCCGGCGGTCGCGGGACTCCTGCTCTTGATGGCGGGCGTTCCCTCGTCGATCCCGCGCGCACTCAGTGTCGTACTTGCAGTAGCACTCATTCTCGGGATTCTATTCGATACCAGAGGTGATTCAGCATGAGCCACGATCACGACCACGACTGCGGCTGTGATAGCGGGTGCGGGTGCGAGAGCGACCCGTACTCGGATGACCCGGAGTACGAAGAAATCGAAGACGACCCCGACCCACAACTCGACCCGCGAAAGAGTCCAGGGTTCGATCACACCCTCGACAGTCTCGCGGACATCGAGGTAGGCCGAGACGTCACGCTCGGGGAAATGACTCCGGACGAACTGACCGCGAGTGACACCGATCCAGTAGCCGACGCATCGGCCCGCGAACTGCTTGCTGACCTCGAGGATGGATCGAAAACGGAACGGCGGCGTGCCACGCTCGCGCTCGCCGAAACCGACGGGTCAGCGGCGGTTGTGAACGCGCTATCGCAGATCGCGCTCGGAGACGATGATTCCGATGTCCGACAGTTTGCGATCGAATCACTCGCCAAACTCCGAGCCGACGACGCTGGCGATGTCGCACTCGCCATCTCGCACGACGACGAGGACCCCTGGGTTCGGGCTGAGGCGCTCGTTGCACTCGATCGTATCGACCGAGAAGGGTATGCCGAACGGATGGAGGCTGCATTGAAGGACGACCACCATGCTGCTCGCCGGAACGCTCTGATCTCGCTGTTCAAAGTTCGCGGCGAGGATATCGAAGACGACGCTATCGAGATGGCGACCGATCCAAGTGAGCGTGTCCGAGAGTGGGCCGCCCACGTCCTCGGTGGGATCGACGACGACCGTGCTCGCCGGACGTTGGAGGGAATGGCAACCTCCGACGACAGTGACATCGTGGCGCTGACCGCTAGACACGCTAGATCGGTCGATCCTGATCGCTTCCGGCGGCGGTTCACAGGAGCAATGAAAGAAGGAGACACGCTCCTCCCCGGAGAGGACCTGCTGAATCGCCAACCGACTCTCTGAATCATGAGTGAACACGAACCTCAACTTCAGGAAGACGTAGAAGAGACGCTTCGATCGGTCGAGGACTCCCGGTCCGGAATGAACGTATTCGAGGCCGGGCTGGTCGAGAATATTACCATCGAGGAGGACTCGGTCACCGTCGAGGCGAATTTGGCCCAGTTCGATCCCCGGACCAGCACTGAAGTCATGGATACGATGTTGCACGCGGTTCAAGACGTGGCTGGCGTCGAGAGTGCCCACGTCGAACCCGCGGAAGTCGATACCGATGACCGGGTATCAATCGCCGAGATCGACACTGTGATCGCCGTCGCCTCGACGAAGGGTGGGGTCGGAAAATCCACTGTCGCCACCCAGCTGGCCTGCGCTTTCGCGGCCGATCGCGATGTGGGCTTGTTCGACGCGGATATCTCCGGTCCCAATGTCCCCTCCCTCCTCGATGTCGATGGTCCGATACTGTCCGACGATGACGATAATCCGATTCCGGCCACCGTCGGGAGTATGGAGGTAATGAGCGTGGGCCTGATGACTGAGGGTGGTCCATTGGCTTGGCGGGGAGCGATGGCCCACGACGCGCTTTCCGACCTGTTCGCCGACACTGCATGGGACGACCCCGATACACTCGTCATCGACTTGCCGCCCGGCACTAGCGACGTACTGCTGACGACGCTGCAAGAGGTCCCTATTGATGGTGTTGTCTTCGTCACGACGCCGTTTCACACCAGCGTGGAGGATACCCGTCGGAGTCGGCGTCTGTTCGAGGAGAACGGTGTCCCGGTTCTCGGGTATGTGCTGAATATGGACCACTTCGTTTGCGACGATTGCGGGAAGAACCACGATATGTTCCCCGGGGGGACGCTGACTGAAGAACTCGATATGCCGGTATTGACTCGTCTTCCGTTCTCGCCTGACTTGCAGACGCAACCGAAACCGGGCACCGCCCCCGAAGCATTCGAGAGATTGGCTGAGTCGGTTGGTGAGCAGTTGGATGATGCTGATCGCCTCGAACTCCCTGAAGATCCAATTGACATCCGTGGCCTCGAAGCCCAACAACGGGTGGAGCGGGTGCGCGAAACGTTTGAATCTCTTGATTCGGGGGAGCCGCTCTATCTCGTGAGCGACCGCGATCCAACCCCAGTCGGCGAATTTTTGGTCACCCTCACCGGCGCAGATGGGGATCCGACTGATGTACTTCCAGAGTTCACGACCGAGCGCCGTGGTCTCGAAAAGTGGGTACTCAAGGCGATTTCTCCGTGAATATCATGTTCGCGTATCTGATGTTTCAGTAACGGCATGTGATTCGTCGCCAGTCGGTAGGACCGATCACGTTCCCACAAATCGAGAATTGGCATAGCCCATTATCGGTCGGATGGCGTACAGTCTACTGGAAACGAAACGATGTACGACCGAATCCTCTTCCCAACGGACGGGAGTAACCAAGCGAGCGCGCTCGAACACGCAGTAGACATCGCGGAGCTGTCTGGCGGGACTCTCCACACGCTCTACGTCGTCGACGACGCCGAGATTCCTGAGACGAACCGAAACCAAATCGTCGATTCGTACGAACGGGAGGGAGCCAACGCCATCGAACACGTCGAGGATGTGGCGGCCGAACGCGACGTCGCTGTCATGGGTGATATCGAACAGGGCACTCCACACGAGGCGATCCTCAACTACGCCGATGAACACGATATCGACCTCGTCGTGATGGGAACCCGTGGGAGATCGGGTCTCGACCGACTCTTGATCGGGAGCGTCACCGAGCGAGTCGTTCGGGCAAGTGACGTGCCAGTTCTCACGGTCTCGTTATCGAGCCACGAGGCAGCCATCACGGATACCGAACAGGCGATTGACCTCGCAACTCGGAGTCTCGAAGACGACGGCTACGAGGTGACCTCGATCGCGGACGAACCGTACCGGGTGAGCGGCACGTGGATTGTCAGAGCGCGTACTGGCGACAATGGGACGTTCAACGTCCACATTAACCGCGCTACTGGCGACGTGAGTCTTGCGAAGGTCAATTGAGGGGGTAAACACGACTGGTGATTTGCATGCAGAAGACATAGCGGGGGGTGGATTCGAACCACCGATCTGCGGGATATGAACCCGCTGGAATGTCTGGCTATCCCACTCCGCTATCCGGAATCTCTTGCTGCGAGGGGGTAACGGTTGCGACTTTCTCGGCATCTCCGACTACGAATTCTAATCGCCCCACTTCTGATCAATGTGGCGAGGAACTTCCTTTCACCTTTCGATTTCGACACTTATCGATTATATTACAGGGAATATAGTCTACTGCACATCCCGAAATTTTCCCCATAAGCGTTCAGTGACCCGATACCCACCATTGATCATGTCTCTTGTTTCGTCCAGGTCCCGAACGAACTTCCTCTGGCGATAGCTGTGGACGATAGTGTTTCGGTGATTCCGTAGCTTCTCCATCTCGCCGTGTGTTCCCTCGTCTATAATCCCAGTATGGAGGAGGAGGTTCTGGCGGCGCTCCTGTGTGAGCTTTCTCTCGAAGAACTCGCTCGACGATTTCACCGAGCTTGTCTCGGTGTCGGTCAGCACCTCCGCTAAGAGGCCAATCGAGAGTTCTTCGATTACCGCTGCGACCATTGTGAAGTACGTGAAGAGCTGAGTGCTCTCATCCGGCGACATGAAGTACCGACCGTCTTCATTAACGTCGTCTACGTCGAACTGCTCAATGCACTCTAGCGTCTGATCTCGGAGACTCTTGATCTCCTGCTCTGGATCATTTCTCAGGGAGCCTCTGAACACCTCACCGTAGCCATCGTAAGCGCTTGGATCATCCTCCATGCTCTGGATCTCGGTAGACGTTGAGAGTAGTGATCTGGGTGTCAAGATCCTCATCGGCGATACACCATGTACTTCCGTCCGTCGAAAGTGAGCCCCAGACAGGGCCTCCGGGATACGATTCCTCCCAAACGCAGTCCCCTCGTTCCACGAGGTACGCGTGTTCATCGATCGTCGTGACGAGAACCCTATCGCCGGTCTTATCGACCTGAACCGACCTCTCGTCTCTCGACATCCCTTCGATATTCGCTTTCCACTGTAGATTACCTCGCGTGTCGAAGCACCGAAGCACTCCTAGTGTGTGTGAGACAATCGACGTGTGGTCCTCCGAAACAGAGAGGAACCCACCTTCATTTTGGCCACTCCAAAGTTTGTCTGTCGCCTTGCGGACGCCGTTTTCGTTGGTGAGAACCTCGCCATCTAAACTGTACGAGACGATCGAGCCGTCGTCCAAACCGGCGGTGACACGGTCATTGTCGGAGTCGAAGACAAGCCCAATAACGTCCTCCTCGGTTTCTTTCGACCACTCCTGCTCACCCCATTCGTAGAAGAGTATGCCGGGCGTTCCGAAACGAGATAACGGATCCTCATCAAGACGGTAATGGCCCGTAGCGACTGCGACTCCACCAGCGTCTTGACTTGCCGATACCCTCTCTCCCACAGCGTCCTCCAGTGGCTGCCCCCACATCTCTTCGTTGCCTTTGACGTACCGGATGGTTCCTGGCCCCTCCCGAGGCCTCGTACACACACAGGCTCCGCTTAGATCGTGAACCGGCGCGATGTCCCAGAGCCCGTTGTACTGGTGCGTCCACGTCTCTCCATCACCGAATCCCATGACGATCCCGCCATCCATGAACGCAAGGACTCCTTTCGGACCATCCTCCGAGATATGTATGTGAGAGACCGATCTACTGGTTGGGGCGCTGATATAGCTGCTGGAACCGGATTCGCCAAACAGCGCGACTCGCCCGTTGTGCTCGCTAATTGCAACAAGCGAACCCGTCTCCGAGATGCCAGTCACGCCGTGATAGTTCCCGTTCTGCTTAGCGAGTACTTCCTCAGGATCTATCATCCATACTCTACGCTACCGCAGGTATTTACTCCAGAAAAACCATTCGGACGGGTACTGATCCCTGTGCTGTCCGGTAAAGATTTCGTCGGTCATCCATCGACGGTCACCTCGGTTGCGAGCAAGTCGCCACCGCCCTCCGCTGGCGATGGCACCAACCGCTCGAATGCCTCGTCTGGCGTCTCCAGCGTGTCCTAGTCGAGGCTCATGTGCGGGCGCTCCTCGTTGTAGATGGTGAGGAACTCATCCAGAGTTCCGAACCGCTGGCGGTGCTTCTCGTAGGTCTGGAAGAACCGCTCGATCTTCCCGTTCGACTGTGGTCGCCCGACCTTGCAGAGCGTGTGTTCGATGTCATTGTCGTGGAGAAAGCGTTCAAACTCGTGATCGAGACACGGACGATCATCCTGGCGGGGGTTGACGAATTCCGATCCGTGATCGGTGATGGCCTCCAAGATCGGGATCGGACTGTCGAACTCCTCGTCAACGCTGTCGAGGAGTTCGACGGCTTGGCTTGCCGAACTGGAGTCAACCTCGATCATGTCGAAGACGCGCCGCGAGGCATCGTCTTCGACCGCCGGCACCTGCTGTCCGCGGTCGTTGTGGTACCAGTCCAGATGGACCGTCACCGCCGCGTTCTCGCGCTCGAAACGAACCCACGGCTGCCTGCGGCCCTGCTTGGTAGGATTCTCGGCACGTGGTCGTGCTCCTGAAGAATTTCATGGACGCGGTTATTGGCGATTGAGAGGCCGTCTCTGACGCGGAGTACATGGGCGATGACGACTGCGCCAGCGCGGAGGCGCTGGCGGAGGTCGAGTACCCGTTCTTCGAGGTCGTCAGGATACTCTGCGTAGGGTCTGCGTCTGGGTGTTTCCAGCTGTGGGATCTCACCGCTCTCACGGTACGCTTTGGCGAGTTGCTGGACTCGCCGCTGAGTGATCTCGAATTGCTCAGCAACCAACCCAGTATCCATGCCGTGGTCAACAACACGCTGACAGATTCGGGTGGCGTCATCCTGAGCAAGTTTCATCTCACCTGGTTGATCGTCGGGCAGATAGCGCCGACGAAATCTTTGGCGGACACTACAGCGTCTCTGTAAGGGCAGGATTACCAGATACAGGTCGCCATCGGCCCCACTGAAGGGAATTTAAACTCATGCATCCGTATACTGCGCTTTCAGCGGCGAGTTTTCGGATTCACCTGGTAGTCTATCCATCCTACGAGCAAACAATACATCCAATACAAATCAGTACAAACAGTACGATATGCCGATCAGCGCAGATCACTTCGAGAACATCCACGATGAGGATAACGGACCGAGCCCAGGGACAAACGCACATGAAATCCTCTCATTCCTCAGCGAGTACGCTGATAAAGCATTCACTCAGGGTGAGATTGCCGAGTCAACGAGTGTCACCTCTGGATCGGTTGGCCCGACGCTTGTCCGTCTCCGCGATCGGGGCCGTCTCGAGCACAAAGGGAAGTACTGGCGCATCAGTGATCATGTACAGAGTCTTGATGCTGCCGTCACGCATGGTGATACCGTTGCCACCAGCCACGAGGATGAGTCGTTCGCATATGACGAGTGGCAGGAGCACGCGGTCGATCCGCGTGAGCAGCGTGAGGAGCAGTACCGGCTTCCAGAAAGGCGACGTTTTCTGGGCTCCCGATCCGTTCCGTCAGGGATCGAATCCACGACTATGGCTGATTCTCGCTGCTGATTCACTCCCCTATCCCGGGGAAGAATACATGTGTGCAGCACTCACCACGAGTGACCTCCCTCGGAATATTGAGGTTGGCAATGATTGGGTCGCGGGTCGGGACCCGGACAAGACATCCTACTGCTCTCCGTGGGTGGTTGCAACTATCAAATCTGATGCGGTTGTGAATCCACAAGGTGAACTCACGGAGTCGTTCACCGAGCAGATGATCTCGGAGTGTGAGACGTATCTCAACACAGCTTGAACACCCCAGAAAGCATTCTCACACCCCACATGCGTCGATAGGCGATTATGTTCGGGATGATTGATTAGTCTCTTAAGACATTACTGCTGGCTATGGCTCGTCCATGGGTCGGGATGAACTGGTCCGAACGACAGCAAATTATCGGTGGCGTAGTAGCACTTGCGGTTGGCGCAGTATTGTTATTTACACTTTCTCTGTCGACGACGAGAATGGGGAATTCTCTGATTGGATTAGCACTTGCGTTAATTAGTGCCTCCCTGCTCGTTACTGGAACATTATCGATCGGGACCTCCGAATTGAATTGATGGGCTACTACTGGATCACGTCCGAACATCATCGGGAGAAGGATGTTTGCGACGTGGTCCGCATTCACAACTATGGTTGAGAAATCGAAACGGTACCGTGTCGGTGATCAGCCACGCGATGCGGTCGAACAGGAGTGGGAAATTTTCATCCGAGACGATAGAGGCAACCCATTACAGCATGCAGGCAGTGTTTCCGCTCCAACAGCCGATGTTGCTCATACAGAGGCGACTAAGCTGTTTGGCTGGTATGCGACCGACATTTGGCTGTGTCCAGCATCCGACGTTCGGCGGTACTCCACTCATACGCTCGATGAACAAGCCGACTCAGTCAACCTCGATATAGATAGCGAAGAGCGAAGCCACGAAGCGTGATCTCGATCAGCAAACTCCTCTGTGATCTCGACGCAGAGGGCGATGGGCTTCGATACGATGCTGCCAGTGAATCCTCGAAACCACAAATTACCGAGAACAAGCAGCATCGCCCGGTCATCGTCTGGAACCTCACCAAGCAGTGTAATCTCTATTGCTCACACTGCTATGCGGCCGCCGATACTGAAACCGCTCAGGGCGAACTCACCACCGAGGAAGGCAAACGATTACTGGATGATCTCGCCGAGTATGCGGTTCCAGTAGTATTGTTTTCCGGTGGAGAACCCCTCGTCCGCGATGATCTGAACGAACTGATCAGGTACGCCGATTCGAGAGGAATCCGTCCTGTGCTCTCGACGAACGGCACGCTCATCACTCCCGACATCGCTCGGAACCTGCGTGAGGCGGGGCTCGAGTATGCTGGAATCTCGGTTGATGGACTCCCCGAACGAAACGATGGGTTCCGTGGACAGGACGGTGCATTCGATGCTGCTGTTCGCGGGATTAGAGCATGTCTCGACGCCGGACTCAAGACTGGACTCCGGTACACGATCACCAAGCAGAACGCAGCTGATCTCTCTGGTGTCGTTGATTTCCTCCACGACGAAGGTGTCAATCGATTCTGTTTCTATCACCTCGATTACGGTGGCCGTGGTGCGGACATCGTCGACCTTGATCTTCCTCCGGAAGAGAAACGGGCTGCGGTGAAGCGACTCTGTGACCTCACACGGGAGTACCACGACCAAGACGAAGAGATTGAGACACTGCTCGTCGGTAACTACTCCGATGCTGCCTATCTCGTGGAATACGCACGCCAGTATCTGAGTGAGGCCAAAGCAGAACGGATACACGACTACCTCCGCCGGAATGGGGGCGATCCAACTGGCGAGCGTGTCGCCGACATCGACTACCAGGGCAACGTCCATCTCACACAGTTCTGGCAGAACTACAGTCTCGGGAACGTTCGTGATCGCCCATTCAGTGCTATTTGGGAAGACGAATCGAATCCCCTGTTGAAGGCGTTACGTAACCGAGAGCAGCGGTTATCAGGTCAATGTGCCCGATGCCAGTATCAGAACATCTGTCGCGGGGCGTCACGCCTCCGAGCGCTCGCCATTCACGACGACCCGTTCGCGCCTGATCCGCAGTGTTATCTCACAGACGGTGAAATCGCCTCGAATGTATAGTTCCGTTCACCGTCTATCTTGTAGTATCTCAAAAAATGGGCCATCAGGTGCTCACCCACTGGGTTTGAAATGTATAGCCCTCCTAGTATGAGAATATGTCATCAATCGAACTAACAGACAGCCAGAAGAAGGTCCTCCAGACACTGGTCGATCTCTACCGCGAGAGTGAAACCGCGATCAAAGGTGAATCCGTCGCGGAGATGATCGATCGCAAGCCCGGCACGATTCGCAATCAGATGCAGAGCCTCAAAGCACTTCAGCTCGTCAAGGGCGTTTCGGGCCCCAAAGGAGGATATAAACCGACCGCGAACGCCTACAACGCGCTCGACATCCAGGAGATGGACGAACCCGCATCCGTCCCGCTGACCCTCAATGACGAGCGTATTGAGGCCGTGAACGTCCAGGAAATCGATTTCCTCAGCGTGCATCACCCTGAGAAGTGTCGCGCGGAGATTCACATTCAAGGGTCGACGGAGGACTTTCAAGACGGTGATACTGTTACCGTAGGACCGACCCCGAAATCGCGTCTCGCCATTACTGGACGGATCGATGGTATCGTCGATACTGACAACATCCTGGTGCTTGACACCGAGAGCATGGATGCACCTGTCGACAACTGATATCTCAATTGTAGTCGAGAACCCTCAGCATTCACGCCTGGGAAGCTGTCACTGTCATTCTCCATTTGATAGTGAATCCGGGTCAAATAACTCCAGCGCTGTCTGAACGTCAGATCGGTCCTCGGACCGAGCGTTTCGAAGTGATTGCGTCGGCGGAGCCACTAACTCAGTAATGAGCGTGTCCGCCATGTCGGCGATGATCTCGCGCTGCATTTC
The DNA here is from genome assembly GCF_028617175.1 of Halococcus sp. PRR34. Lineage (NCBI taxonomy): Archaea > Methanobacteriati > Methanobacteriota > Halobacteria > Halobacteriales > Halococcaceae > Halococcus > Halococcus sp. PRR34. The sequence continues at coordinate 27,052 of NZ_JAQJDA010000025.1, forward strand.
AGTGAGGTCTCCCTGATTTCCCAGCTTCGTGAAAGCTGTCTCGAGTTCCCGCTGCTTGATCCGTTCTGCGTGAGCGTGAATGTGCTCGATAGCTCGCTCTCGTGAAGGACCTGGATCCACTGGTCGTCCTGATGTGTGATTCCGACGGCTGTGAACACTGTTCTCGGTACTTTGGGTCATCGATGAGTAGTCTCTCAGGCGGTGAATCGCTGTTCGGGAAGCGCTCCATCGTATTCATCCGGCGTGTACGCACAGAGCGGATCACTTGCCAGTGGGTCATCAGTGTATGCGTACGCCCGCGAACGGCTCCCGCCGCAAACGTGCTGGTACTCACACGCGCCGCACTTGCCGTGGAAGGCGTCCGAGTCTCGAAGCGTTTGGAATAGCTCCGATTCTCGGTACACGTCGACGATACTCTCGTGTTTGACGTTCCCGGCTGTTTCGGGCAGGAAACCCGAGGGATACACTCCGCCAGTATGGTTGATGAACGCGAACCCGTTCCCGGCGGTGATTCCGAGCCGCCGGCCGATGCCGTCCTCCGCTGGCTTACGGGTAGCGTGGTCGGCACGGCCCCGTTCGATCGCAACACGTCGATAGTGAGGTGCCTCGGTCGTCTTGATCCCGAACGATGCCTCATCGCTGACGGTACACAGCCATTCCAAGACTCGTTCTGCACGGTCGGGTGAAATCGGATCGAGGACTCGCCCGCGGCCGATCGGGACGAGGAAAAACACCGACCAGAGCACAGCACCGAGATCCGCAACGAGATCTCTAATAGCAGGAAGTTCGTCGACAGTCTCTGCGCAAACGGTCGTGTTGATCTGTATCGGTAGTCCGGCAGTTCGGGCATCACATGCTGCTTGCAGGGTTTGGTCGAAACTGCCCCGTTCCTGACGGAACTCGTCGTGTGTCGTGGCCGACCCGCCATCGATACTCAGTGCCATGCGGCGAAGGCCGGCATCGGCCAACGTCTGGATCCGATCGGCGGTGAGCGACGTCGTTCCACTCGGCGTGAGCGTCATCCGAAGCCCGTTGTCCGTTCCGTAGTCGACGAGTTCGATGGTGTCATCGCGGGCGAGCGGATCACCCCCGGACAACACGACGAGTTGTCCGTCGCCGAAGGTGCGTACATCATCCAGCAGCTGCTTGCCCTCTGCTGTCGTGAGTTCGTCCGGATGTCGCTGCGGGTGTGCGTCTGCTCGACAGTGTTTGCAGGCGAGGTCACACGCCTGCGTTACCTCCCAGATGAGAACGAACGGTCGTTGGGTGGTATCGATCTCCCGTGGATTCCTCGGCATCGATTAGACGTGGACGCGGGTGACGTGGCCACCGCAGCCACACTGTTCGATGTAGCTCCACTCGATATCGCCGCCGTACTCGTCGGCGAGCGCTTCGAAGAGGTACTCTCGTGGATGGCCGTGATTCCCGTGCGTGACGAGATTCACGTGGTTGCCTGATTTCGTGTGATCGATCGCGTCGGTAGCCTGCTTGATAACCAGCGCTCTATCATCTTCGTGACGAGGTTTTTCGAGGTTCGCCGACCACGAATTGTCATGCATACGATCGGTAATCGGTTCGGCATCGTTGTGGGAGACGCTCGCCATATTCGGTCTTCGGCTCGTGGGCTGGAAAGCAAACCCCCGAACGTGTTCGGGGATGGTGGAGCAGAATGGAATCAGATTCTCTTTGACGATTCGATACTGACGAGTGGACTCTGAACATCTTCGGGGAAGTATTCGTGAGAGTGTGGCCCATCAGTGAAACCATGCCCGCTGTCGAAGAGTACGTGATGGACACTGAAGCGCCATCAGACCGAGCGCGAGAGACCATGGACGCCCGCGAGCTCCCGCCGCCACAACCGCTCCAGAACACCCTCGAACGCCTCGTTGAGCTGGATGATGAAACCGTGTTGGTGCAATTGAACGACCGTGCTCCACAACACCTGTATCCGAAACTCACCGATCGTGGATACGAGTACGAAACGATCGAGACGGAACTCGGTGTCGTTACTGTCATCTGGAACCCGGATCCGCAGCGCGATTGAGACTGCTCAAATCTCAAATCTCGTTGGAGACACGAAAACAGACTGGTCCGGCAAGCCGATCACTTCTTTGGAAGGGTGGCAACGAACTCGTTCTCACCGCGTTCTTCGACCTCGTACCCTTCCGCGTCGAATTCAGGGACTTCAGCCTGCATCTCGTAGAACAGCGGTTTCGGGTCGTGATCATTGATCAACGTCAGTGTTTCGCCACTATCTAGGTCCGCGAACGCGTCGTGGATTTTCGGATGGCGCTCCGGTGCCGGGATATCGCGGAGATCAAGCGTCTGTTCTGACATCTACCTGTTTGTACTCTCTCGGGAACCCAAGGGGTTTCCCCGAAGATGTTCGGTCAGTCGTGGGTGATCGACACGCGCCACTCGTCGTCTCCAGTATGTGTCGTCTCGTAGACGAAGCCACGTTGTTCGAGAACGGTGTAGAGCGGTTCAGGCTCGAAGCTATTGATGAGAACGAGCGTCTCTTCCTCATCGAGCTCTTTGAGTGCTGCCATGATGTCAGTAAACGGTTCGCCGTCAATCGTTCGGACGTCGAGCTCTTGATTTCCGTCGATGGTCGGTTCGATACTCATGCATGGTCCTTCATGAGCGACACAAATGGCCGTTCCGCCGATGATGTTCGTCTCCTAGAGTCCCTCATCTCGTGACCGAACATGTTCGGGAACACTGATTGGGAATCAGGCCGAATATATTCGTACGAACACCGATGCCACGAGCCAACCTCACGCTCACGATCCCTGAGAGCGTCTGGATCGGAGAGGTCTCACGCGCACACCCGGAAGCAACGTTCCGCATCCTTGCGGCCCTCGCGGACGATGACGCTGGCGTTGGTCTCGCCGAAGTCACGAGCCAGAATCTCTCTTCGATCCTCTCTGAGATCAATGCGAGTGACTCGATCGTCGAGCTCGACATCCTCCGCCAACATGGTGATGAGGCGCTGATTCAGTTCGAGACGACGATGCCGCTGTTGCTGTTCCCAGTCCAAGACTCGGGCGTCCCGCTCGAAATGCCGTTCACCATCGAAGAGGGAGAGGCCAACTGGGAGATTACCGCACCGCAGCGGCGTCTCTCCGAGCTCGGCAATCAGTTCGAACAGTTCGGGATCCCGTTCACGGTCAATGAAATCCACCAGCATATCGAACCAACGCAACTCCTCACCGACAGCCAACTCGAACTCGTTCGGACAGCCATCGAGCAGGGGTACTACGATACGCCGCGACGTTGCTCGCTGACCGACCTCGCCGCCGAATCCGATGTGGCGAAATCAACGTGTAGTGAAACCCTCCACCGGGCCGAAGAGAAGATCATGAAACGATTCGTCGAGGACCTTTCCGAAGCAACGTCGACGGAACGAACATGAAATGTCGTGGCCGGGCTATCGTCAATAGCGGTGGCCAACGGTCGGCGTGAGAGTACACTTGCGGCACTGTGGAGAGAATGACCACATTCAAGCCCTACATGACCGATCACACAATCGAGCACGACGCGGCTTCCACCCAGGATCAAGGAATGGTACGTGATCCGTTCGCTGCTGACCATCCGCAGCTTCAAGACGTGCTCGATGCCCTCGATGATCCCGAATGCCGAACTATCATCAAACACATGGAGAAACCGATGACTGCAAAAGAGGTCTCGAACAGGTGTGACATTCCGCTCTCGACCACCTACCGAAAGCTCGAGCTTCTCGTCGAGGCTTCATTGATCGAAGAGCAAACAGAAGTCAGAGTTAGTGGTCGACATACAGCACGATACGTACTGGATTTCGAGGAAGTAAACGTCGCCCTCGACGAGGATCGTTCGTTGGAGGTTGCGATCGAGCATCCCGAACGCACGCCGGATCAACAGCTCTCCGAACTTTGGGCGGAGGTGAGAAAGAAATGACAGCACTCGTTGCGACTGCAGTGACCGTCCTCAAGGTGCTGAGCCTCTCGCTCGGCGGGCTGATAACGTACTTTTCGTACAAGGCATATCGGAGAACCGGATCGCCCGCTCTTCGTGCACTCACGCTCGGGTTCGCGGTAATAACGCTCGGTGCGTTCGTGGCCGGTATTGTTGACCAAATCGTGCCGGTCGATCAGAGCCATGCACTCCTCGTCGAGAGTGCGTTCACCACGGGAGGATTTGCTATTATCCTGTACTCTCTCTACGTCGACTGAGGTCGAAATCGTTGTCGCAAGCTCACTTCACCACGATGCCGCCTTTCATTCCCATCGCTCTGTGCGGCGTGCAGTAGTACTTGTAGGTGCCCGTGTCATCGAAGGTGTGTTCGAATGTGGCTCCCTCCGTGCTCTGCAGTTCACTCTCGAAGCTACTGTTCTGTGCCACCACGTCGTGATTCCCACCCTTCCCGGTCCATTTCCAGAGTACCGTCGTTCCTGTACTGATTTCGATCGCCGGTGGAGCGAAGGCATACGCGCCATTGTTCCCCTGTGCACCCACCGAAACGGTGACCTCACTCGCCCCGGTCTTGTCCGCGACGCTGCTGTAGTTTCCAGTATCGCTGAGCCAGGCATCGAACGTACTTGTGCCACTACTGTTCGCTTCAGTTCCAGACGAAGGTGAGTTTGCCGTATCAGCAGGACCCTCCTCACCTGTTTCGGATGAATTGCCAGTACAACCAGCCAACACTGTTCCTCCAACGATGATCGTTGGCGTTGCTCTCAGAAACGTCCGCCGGCTAACACTGGACAGGTGCGACATTGGGACTCTCCGGTAGTGCTATAGGGATCAGTGCTCTAATTCATAGTCTCAGGGCGCGTATAGGCGGTTATGACGAAGCGGGGAAAGAAACTGGTCGGTGTCAACGAGAAGCAGTTGCGTGAGCAACTGCGCACGGAACGGGACCCGAAAGCAATCAAACGCTTGGTTGCAGCTCTCGAATACAAATCCGGCCTCTCACCCGCCAAGATCCAGCACAAGTACGGCTGGCACGAACAGACCGTCTACGATTGGCTCGACATCGTCGCCGAGCGCGAAGGAGTCGCGCTCGGCGACCGCCCTCGTGGCGGCAGTTCTTCCCGACTTACCGACGAGCAGTGGGACGAACTGACGGTGACGCTTCGGGCGTCACCGTTGGAAGCAGGAGTCGACGCACCAGCCTGGAGACCGCCGCTCGTCCGCAAATACATCGCCGAGAACTACGACGTTGAGTACTCTACCGCGCATATGTATCGCATGATGGGAAAGGCCGGGCTGTCAGTTCAGACAGCCCGGCCGGTCCATTACGAGGCTGATCCAGAAGTACAACGACGCTGGCGTGCGGAGTTCAAAAAAAGTGGCCGACGCTGAAGGCTGAGGGCTACCGGATCGTCGCGATCGACCAGCACTCCGAGGCGGTCGCCACTAACCAAAAACCCGATTGGTTCCCGGTGAACTCACGCCCGAGACTGCCGGTCTCGGGCGTTCGTGACAAGATGAATATGTTGGGAGCAGTCACCGACGATGGCGAGCGATTCATCGCTCTCACACCGAATCAGTTCAACGCCGAGGTCGCCAAACACTTTCTCCGAGCGGTCCAGCACGAGTTTGGCGAGAAGCTCGCGATCGTCCTGGACAACGCGAGCTACTTCATCGCGAAGACGTTGAAGAAGCAGGCCGCCGCCGACGGCCTGCTTCTGGAGTTCCTGCCGTCGCATTCGCCGGAACTGAACCCGCTCGAAAACTGTTGGCGTCAGCTCAGAGACGGTCGAGCCAACCGACTGTTTCTGACACTCGATGAGGTCAACGAGTTCCTCTCAACAGCTCTGCCAACACTCAACTCACCGCAAATCTATGAGTATCTCTGCTAATCCCTATATCAGTGGAAGCTACAAGGAACCGTTCTCGATTCCGAGTTACTGGGAATTGCCGAATATATTCGTCAGGTTTCAATGGCTGAGAATCGGCCACGACATATAATGAGGTAGTCAGCGAACTCTCAGTGAACTATGGAAGTCACTCGAAAGACGCTGGCAAAGCTCCTCGTAGTGGCCTTCGTCTTCAACCTGATCGTCATGGGTGCAGGGGCGTATCTCACCTACCAACAGTCACCCGACCGCCCCGAGCGGATCGTCGGTCCGAACAGTGACACGCTCACGACAAACGAACAGATCGTGAGCGGCAAGGCCGTCTTCCAGCAGAACGGTCTCATGAATCACGGGTCGATACTGGGCAACGGCGCGTACTTTGGAGCCGACTACACCGCTGATGCGCTCGACCGACTCGTGACAAACATGCGCGAGTATGTCGCCCGCGAGCGCTACGGGACTCCCTACGCGAATCTCGATGAGGCACAGAAAGCGGGCGTGAAGACGGTCGTCGAGCGGCAACTCAGCGACAACACCATCGACGACACCATCGAACTCGGTGCGGCTGAGGCATACGCCTACCAACAAGTCCGCGAGGCATACGTCGAGCGTTATTACGGCGGTGCGCCCGAACACGGTATTCCGTCGGGGTTCGTCTCGTCGCCGGAGGATGCACGCCGATTCGCGGATTTCGCCCTCTGGACGTCGCTGTTCTCCGCGAGCGAGCGTCCCGGTTCCGAGAATTCCTACACCAACGAGTGGCCGTTCAACGCCGGTGCGGGTAACGATGCCCCCGCCTCGGCGATGCTCTGGAGCGTATTTGCGATGGTGATACTCGTCCTCGGCGGCGGGGCGGGCATCTGGCTCTACAAGTCCATCCAACTCTCCGAACCGGAAAGCGAGGGTATCGATATTCCCGACCCCGAGGAGGTCACGCTCTCGCCAAGTCAGTTCGCCGCCGTCCGGTTCGTCCCGGTCGCGGCCGCCCTGTTTCTCGTCCAAACGCTGCTGGGCGGGCTGATGGCCCATTACTACATCGAACGCGAGGGATTCTACGGCATCGCGCAAGCGCTCGGCATCGACGCGATGGCGACGCTCCCGTTCGCCATCACAAAGGCGTGGCACATCGATCTCGCGGTGCTGTGGATCGCGACGCTCTGGCTCGGTATCGGACTGTTCCTCCCGCCGCTGCTCACCGGCTACGAGCCCGATAACCAGAAGACGCTCATCCACGTCCTTCTGGGCGCGCTGTTTGTCGTGGTTGTTGGGGGATTGGTCGGCATCTGGCTCGGCGCACAGGGCTACATCGACGGCTCGCTCTGGTGGCTCCTCGGCAACGAGGGACTCGAATATCTCGAAGTCGGTCGGGTCTGGCAGGTTGGTCTCCTCGTGGGCTTTGCGCTCTGGACCGCCCTCGTCGCCCGTGGATTTAAACCGCTTCTCGACCGGGAGAGTCGCTACGGACTCGCCCACATGATCATCTACGCCGGCGGGTCGATTGGGCTGTTGTTCACCGCGAGTATGCTGTACACGCCGAAGACGAGCATCGTCGTGACGGAGTTCTGGCGGTGGTGGGTCGTCCACATGTGGGTTGAGGGGGCCTTCGAATTCTTCGTCGTCGCCGTCACGGGCATCGCCCTTGTCGCGATGAACCTTCTCTCACGCCGGAGCGCGGAGAAAGCCGTCATCCTCGAAGCACTGCTGGTGATGGGAGCGGGCGTCATCGGCGTCTCGCACCACTACTGGTGGATCGGGCTGCCCGAATACTGGGTCCCCATCGGGAGCCTCTTCTCGACGCTGGAGTTCATTCCACTGGTGTTCATCCTTTTCGAAGCTATCAACCAGTATCGCGCGTACATGAGCGCCGGCGAGCGGTTCCCGTACAAACTGCCGTTCATGTTCATCATCGCGTCGGGGATATGGAACTTCGTCGGTGCGGGTGCGCTCGGCTTCTTCATCAACCTCCCGATAATCAACTACTACGAACACGGGACGTTCCTGACGGTGGGCCACGCCCACGCCTCGATGTTCGGGGCTTTTGGCTTCCTCGCGCTCGGGATGGCGACGTATCTGCTGCGCTTTACCACCAAACCCGGCGCGTGGGACCCGACGAATCTGAAACGCGCGTTCTGGTTGCTGAATGCCGGTCTCGCGTGGATGGTATTTGTCGGCGACATCCCGATCGGCTTTCTTCAGCTGGAGACCGTTTTCACGCAGGGGTACGACGCCGGCCGCTCGCTCGCGTTCTACAACCGCGGTCTCGTCCAGGACCTGTTCTGGGCGCGGCTTCCCGGTGATATCCTCATCATCCTCGGTGCCGCGGTATTCGGTTACGATGTGGTGAGAAAACGATTCGTTCGCCGCGAAGAGACGGCAACCACGTCTGGCGGGACGATCATCTCACGGCGCGTGCTCGGTGAGGAGGCAGACAGCGGACGGAGCCCCGACGACGACTGAGCACCGTCTCATTCGTTGGCATCGCGAGAGGATCGAACGTCAGAAGTCGACTGCTAAACGTCCGTTCGAGAGGGTGAGTGCTGATAGTCGAAACAAATCCGAATTGATCAGGCCGGTTCCTCACCGCTCCACGGCCCGGTTGCCGTTTCGTTGTGAAGCTTGATGCCACGGTGAAGGATCCCGCCGAGAACGGTAGCACCACCACCCGCTACCACGAGCCCCTTCGGTCCGAGTCCGGGTACGACGCCTCGTCCGACGACGACGGCACCGCGCATGCCACGGTCACTATGTGAAACGCACTCGTATTTACTGAGGCCATCGCCACCGAACTTCGTCGCGAACTGATGACCCGCCTTTGCTACCTTCTCACTCTGGTATCGCCCGTTCGTGTCGACAACATCGTGCGGGCCAGTATCCGTTACCCACTCCCAGATGACGGTCGTCCCGGGATCGACGTGAATCGCGGGTGGGTCGAACGCATACGGACCACCGTTGCCCTCTGCACCGAGTTTCACTGTCACTACATCGTTTCCAGTCCGATCGATCACTCCCCCGTAGTTGCCCGTGTTCGAGAGCCAGCCATCGAATGATCGGGACGAATCGCTGGCTCCGGTTGCGGAGGCATTGGCTGCGCCGCCGTCGCTGTCAGCTCCAGCACCGCCGCTAAGTGACGCGGTTGCGTCACCGACGACGACAGCTCCTTTCATCCCCATCGCCTTGTGCGGCGCACAGTAGTACCGGTACACCCCAGAACTATCGAACATGTGTTCGAACGTGGCTCCCTGACTGCTCTGCATCTCGCTCTCGAAGCCGCCCTCCTGTGCCACGACGTTGTGACTCCCGCCCTTTCCGTTCCACTTCCAGACGACAGTCGCTCCGGCGTCAACCCGCAACGCAGCGGGACCGAACCCGAAATTACCGCCGTTCCCTTTCGCACCGACGGTGATTTCGACTGTCGACTGCCCGCGACGATCGACGATCTCGTTCGCGTTCGAGACGTTCTCGAACCAAGACCCGAGGCCACCCTCCTGTGCAGCAGCTGGTTCGGCGAGCGCCCCGACACCGATGGCCGTCCCAGCGAGCGCGCCGAGAAACGTCCGCCGACTCGTAGTTGTAGTAGTTGTCATCGTTCTCTCCAGAGATCAGTACTGCGGCCCCTCCTCGTCCTTCCCCTTGGCTTTGTTCGGCGCAGGATCGAAGACTTCCGGGCGCTCGGGCCCGGTCACGTCGATCTCGGCGAGGAGTCCTCGCCGCGTCACCCGCGTGAGCGCGTGATCGACGAGCTTGATACGCGAGGGAACTGGCAAGTCCATCTCGCCGACCATGCAGCTTCCGGGTGGCACTTTCATCGTCTGGACGTACTTCTCGGGGTGGCCGGCGAGCGCACCGTCGCGCCACGCCCGCGTCCAGACGTTACCGATCGGATGGAAGTTCGAGGAGACGTTCGGGCCACCCGTCACCAGGAACACCCGCGCAGTCTCACCGGTTTCGGCTTTCATCGTGCCGTATCGATCGGGCGTGAATGGGTACTTCTCACCATTGAATAGCACGTACGTCGGTGCTTCCTTCGCCATCGCGTCCGCGTCGAAGCTGTGGTGGCCCTGCTCGCCGACCGGCTTGTTCGTGTAGAGTTCGTGTTGGCCGAGGTAGAACTCGCGATCGACCGGGGGTAGCCCCTCTTTGGGCTCGACGAGCACCATGCCGAACATGCCCGTCGAGATATGCTGGTCCATGTTCGGGACCGCGCAGTGGTAGATGTATGCACCCGGATACGTGGCCTCGAATCGCATGCTGTTGGCTTTCCCTGGGCCAGCAGTCGTGGCGACGCTCCCGCCCCCGGTACCGTAGATGGAGTGCATATCGACGTTGTGCTGGCGCTTGTTCTCGGGGACGTTCTCCATCGTGAACGACACGGTGTCGCCTTGCCGAAGGCGGATCATCGGCCCTGGAACCTGCCCATCGAAAGTCATGAAGTTGAACGTCACGCCCTCTTCGATTTCGGCGGTAACCTCCTTGGCTTCCAGCGTGATGTCGTGGTGTTTCGATTCGTTCCGGTCGATTGGGTCGGGAACGTCAGTGGGATCAGCTGCTACTCGGTCCGCAGCTTTCTTCTGAGCCCGTTGGAGCGTCGTCGAGGGCTGGCCGACCGCTTCGGTTTCGAGGCCAGTCGTACAGCCGGCGACGGAGGCCGCACCCCCGATGCCGAGCGCTCCCATCAGCCGTCGTCGTGAGATCGGGAACATGGTTGGTTCCTCCTTACAGGTGCTACTTCTGCTTCTGTCACCATCAACCGGGAAGGCGATTCTCACGCGGCTGAAACGCCCCCATATATGTTCCTGTTCGGGTTTAAGAGACGATAGAAACAGGATGCCGACGAGACATCGACGGTAGAGTGAATGGTTCGGAGAAGGGGTGAAGGTGGCTTGAAACAAAACGAGGTACCCCATCTTATCGCGTCCAAAATGGATGACCACTCTGCCTACAACGATGCTTGCAAGGGCAGAGCGAGCACTCTACCGGGATGGCCGTTCGCGCTGAGCGAGGAATTATCACCTATGTGGCGGTTTGTAGAAATCCAAACGCCGAACCTCTGGATTTCAGGGTGAAGGTAGCTGATGTGGGTGTACTCGAGATTAGAGAGCTAAGGACGAGTAACGTCGGTAGAACGTCGCGTTCGTTAGTCGTCCATCGCGGGTTCCGCGTTTGCATTGGCATCGATGCTGTCAGACTGAGACGTGAGATCGGTATTCCTCCAACTTCCCCGGCGGAACCAGAAATACGAGATCAGTCCACCGACAACGTTCGAAATCGGGAACGCCAGCCAGAGGCCAGTCACACCGAGAACGCCTGCCCCGAGCCACGCGATCGGCAGGCGAACCAGCCCGAGTGTGCCAACGGCGATGACGGCCGCGATCATCGTCATGCCGGCTCCACGGAACCCGCCGGTGTATGCGCGCATGATCCCGATGAACCCGAACGTCGGTGCGGAATACCGGAGGAACGTTGCACCGACATCGACGACCGCGGGATCGGTGGTGAACACCGATACGATCGGTGCCGCGCCGAGCCAGACTATCGCGCCGATGACCGACAGCACGACGAACAACACCACCGCACCGAAGTGGTTGGTCCGTCCAGCCCGATCGACCTCGTCCGCTCCGATATTTTGGCCGGTCATCGTCTCGACGCCCTGTGAGAACGCGATCGCCGGGAGGAACACGACCGAGAAGATCCGGGTCCCGATCCCGTAGGCGGCGACGACCGTGGTGGGGAACGTAGCGATCACGACCAACAGCAGGTTGATCGAGATCGAACGAACCGTCCCTTCGACGGAGGCTGGTAACCCGATCGAGAGCATCCGTCGGGCGTAGCTCAGGTCCGGCACCATCTGTCGGAGATTGATCTGCACGCCACGCTCACCCCGGAACATGATCCAGAGCGCGACCACGAACGCGAGTGCTCGCGAGGCGATCGTGGCGATTGCCGCACCCTCGATCCCGCTGCCCGCGAAACCGGTCGCTGCGTACAGCGAGGATTCGAGGCCGCGAAGTCCGAGATAGCCGAATAGCGGGTTCGACTCGAAGCCGAAGATCAACAGCGGATCGAGCACGATGTTGATCACGACCGACCCGAACATCACGAGCATCGGCGTGATCGTATCGCCGTAGCCACGCATCAACGCGATGAACATCGCAAAGCCGAAGACGAACACCAGTCCGATCGAGAACACGCGCATGTAGCCCGCTGCGAGCGGCGCGATCGCTTCGCTCGCGCCCAGCAACTGGATGAGCCAATCGACAGCGAAGTATCCGATCACACCGAGCACCAACGAGGCGATGACCGAGAACGTGACCGTCTGTGAGGCGGCGTACTCTGCGCGGTCTTCCTCGCCCGCACCGACGTGTTGGGCGACGAGGACGCTACCTGCGACCGAGAGCCCGAGCGCGAGCGAGATCAGCAGAAACACCATCGGGAACGCGAAGCTGATCGCCGCCAGTGCGTCCGTGCTGTACTGGCCGAGCCAGAACGTGTCCGCGAGATTATAAGCGGTCTGGAACAAGTTCGTGATCACGATCGGCAGCGAGAGATACAACAACGGCCGACCGATCCCACCCGAGGTAAGATCGAACTCCTCGCGTGATTTGAACAGCCCACTCAGTGCATTCCGCAGGCTCATCTAGCAGCGACCTCCGGGGACTCCTCGGCCAGAAGTGTCGTATCGATATACCCGAGCAGGAAATCCCGCGTTTCCTCGATCGGGTGATTGATAGCGACGTGACGTGTTTCCGCCCCGTTGATCGTCGTCACGAAGAACTCCCCGACCCGCTCGGCGTCGATATCCGAACGGACGGTTCCGTTCTCGATCCCCTCAATCAGTAGCTCGTGAACGAACGCGTAGCTTCGCCGATCGAACTCCGCGAGACGCTCGTGATATGCGTCGTCATAGGGTGCTTGGGCTTTGATTTCGAGGAGTGCGGTCTGAAATCGCTGGTGTTGCTGTTCGTCGTGGGGCGTCAAGCGCTCGTGAATGTAGGTCCGGAGCCGCGTCACCGGATCGTCACCTTCGATGGTCTCGAGGTTTTCGACGAACTCTTCGTGGATGAACTCCAGAAACGCAAGCAGCAGTTCGTGTTTAGTGTCGTAGTGGTAGTGCAGTGCAGCCTTGGTTTTGGTGGTTTCGTCGGCGATGTCCTGCATTCGTAGCGAGGCGTAGCCATGCTCGCAGAGTGCACGGTATGTCGCCTCCATGATTTCTGTTTCCGTCTCATTCATTGTGATAACACATTCTGATTAGTTAGTCAGTATGCCTGTTAACTGATTAGTTAGTTAAAGCCTTTCGACTCAACGTCGCAGCTGAGATCGGGATGCCGGGAGTATCACTACTGAATTGGCGTAGCCGACTACTGCTAATCAGTCGTCACCAGGGATGGCTCTAGAAGAGACCGTGGAGCTTTCACCGAACAACGTCGCGGCGACGAGTACGCCGACGAAGACCACCAGGCCGACGCAGGCGAGGTACTCGACGGTGAAGCCCACCACCTCAGCGAGCGGCAGCGCAACCAGCGGGCCGACACTGGAGCCGAGATCGCCGAAAACGTTGTAGACACCACCGAGTTTGCCCGTGTCGTTGTCAGGACTAATATCGCCCAGATACGCGAGCAACGGCGGGTTCGACCCTCCAACGCCGACGCCGATGAGCGCGACGCCGGCAAGTGTGCTTGCCAAGGTGGGCACGAGCGCGAGCAGCGCGAATCCGCATCCGAACACCGCGAGCGCGGGCAGCGTCAAGAGCGCACGATTCGAGAGGCGATCCGAAATTGAACCCACGATTACCGTTGTCAGGCTCGAACAGAGCACACCAAGGGCCATCACGATCCCGCTCGCGCCCACTCCCGATAAGAAGGCGATTTCGATGCCGTTCTGCTGGGCGTAGAGTACCACCGTCGAGAGGAGGACACCCGCGAACAGCAACCGTACGGTGAAGTTGACCGCGCCGACCGTGAAGATGCGAACGTCGGCCCGGATCATTCTCGGAAGGTCGGTCAGCCCGCTCCGAGAACCGGTGGTGGGCTGGATGTTCGGTAGCACGGCGAACGCGACGAGGAAGGCGAACAGGCCCGCAGCGCCGGCGGCGAGGAAGGCCGGCGTGTAACCGAACGTGTCGGTGATAAGGCCGCCCACGACCAGTCCTGTCGGGAAGCCGAGACTCTGGCCGCCCCGCATGTAGCCGACCCACTTGCCACGGTTTTCGGTGGTCGTGACCCGTGTGATGGTGCTGAACGCGCCCACGAACACGAACGCGGAGCCGAAGCCCCACACCGCCCGTGAGAGCAAGAACACACCGCCAGCGTCGAGCACTGGGACAAGTCCCGAATGGATGCCGAGCACGTAGCCAAACGGCGCACACCCTTGGAGCAGAAAGCCCACGAGCATCGGTCGGCGGGTGCCGAGTCGATCAAGGATCTGGCCCGCGGGGGTGTTCATCACGAGCCGGACGATCCGGTTGGCCGAGAGGATCAATCCGACCAAGATCGGCGCGATACCCAGTACTTCGCCGAGCGCGGGCAGCGTCGGGAAGGCAACCCCGCCACCGATACCACCGAAGAACACACCTGCAATGAGCGCCCCTGCGACGTACCGTGTCGAGCGATCCGTACCACGGTCCGGATCGTCGCTGGTTTCGCCCTCGCTCATTCGACGAGCCCGTCCGCCCCGTCACGAACCAGTACGGCGTCGAAATACGTTACGAGGGCCTCATGCGTCTCTTTGGTGACGGCTGGGTCATCGAGTACGATCCGGTTAGTGCGCGCGCCCTGGATTGTCGATAGTACGAGCGTTGCCAGTCGTTCGGGATCGGCGTCTCGAAAGATGCCCTGATCGATTCCGTCGGCGATGGTCCCCGCGACCGTCTCGTGGACGAATCCGTAGTTTTCGGCGAACTGCTCCCGGTAGGCTGGCGTGTAGGGTGCCTGGGCGCGGACCGCCAGCATCGCGGTCTGGAACTCCCAGTAGCTCGATTCGTTGTCGGCGTCTCGTCCGAACAGTAGACGGTCCACGATCGTGAGCAGTCGCTTTCGGGGGTCCTCGTGGTGATCGACGTCGGCGTGGGCGGCGAATCGATCGAGCAGGTACTCCAGGAATGCGGCGAGTAGGTCGTCTTTCGTGTCGTAGTGGTAGTGTAACACCGCCTTGGTCTTGTCAAACTCGTCGGCGATGGCCTGAGTCGTCAGGTTCGCGTAGCCGTGCTTACATAGCGCCCGGTAGGTTGCAGCCATGATCGCCTCCTGGGTCTCGGAGCGGTCGGCGGGCGCAGTGTCGCTCATGCTAACTGGTTAGTTAGCGCGGCGGTAAAGGGTTTGGAGCCGTGGGTGGTGTGTGAGATAGCGTCGGTCTGCCTCGGCGGCAGTGTTGAACCGAGTAACGACCGACTAAGAATATCGTCAGACACCTCATTTGTCTTTCAGCACGGCACTCACACTGCTCGATTTCACGGATAGAGCGGAGAATTGGTAGAGGTTTATTGAAAGAGGAACACCAAAAATCAGCGCGGTGCCCTGTAGTCCAGCCTCGCAGAAACCGTGACAGCTTTCGCAATCAGCGACATATTATCTATTGCTAGCCATGAGCCAAAGCGACAGTGACGACGAACAAAGCGGATTGTCAGGGAAGCTACGGGCGGTCCAACCTACTGCTGGGATGCATTCAAATAACCAGATGAATATTGTCGGAATATTGATTGCCACTGGATTGCTTGTTTTCTTCCTGCCCTTGTTGCCGATACTCGTCGTTGGATGGGTGCTACTGAAGATATTCGGCCGCTAGGCAAACGGCCATACGTTCTACTTTCAGCAGAGTAGTGGGATCTTCTCGCTTCTTTTCATTCAGTCGCCGAATCAGCAGATGGCGATCCGATCACGAGCCGCGATCAATTCCCGAACAGGGTCAGTAGTGGTCAGCAAGACTATTACCACACTGGATCAAATGGTTTTCATGCCCAATGGGTACGATGTTGTTATCGCTGGCGCTGGTCCCGCCGGCGCGCAGTGTGCCCGAGATCTCACGGAGCGCGGCTACGAGGTGCTCGTTCTCGAAACCGAACCCGAGAAGACGTTTCCGGCCCAGAGCAACAAGTCCACCGGCGGAACCTTCCCCTCGATGATGGGGTCGTTCGGTATCCCTGACGATGTGGTGATGAACTACACCGATAGCGTCGTCTTGGAATCACCAAGCGAAAGCTTCCAGTTCCTCCAGCCGGGCGCAGTTCTCGAATTTGCTGATTTTAAACGCTACCTCGTCCGTGACGGCCGCGAGCGCGGCGTGACCTTCCATTTCGACGCGCGGGTCTCGGAGCCCATCCTCGAAGATGGAGACATCACCGGTGTTCGTTACGATGGCAACGAGGAGGCCTACGCCGATATCATCGTGGACGCGACTGGCCCGGCCGCACCGCTTGCGAAGTCTCTCGGGGTGAGCGATCTTGAGCGGGACAAGCAAGCCGTCGGCATCGAGTGGGAATTCGAAGATGTGGACCTCAATCATCCCGACTACACCGACCTAACCGACACGATGATGCTTCGGCTCGACCACGACCTCGCGCCAGGCGGGTACTCGTGGATATTCCACACTGGCGCGGATACGGCAAAAGTTGGTCTCTGCTTCATCCAAAACGAGAAATACAGTTCGAACGCCGATCGTATTCTCATCGACGACGCGCTCACGCGCTGGCTTGAAGACGATCCTCGGTTCACGAACGCCGACCGTATCGACAACAGCCAACATCGCGGCTCCGCACATATCCAGCCACCCGGACGTCTCAGCACGGACGGGTTCATGGCAATCGGCGATACCGTCCCTTCTATCGACCCGCTGTGGGGACAGGGCATCGATAAATGCATGCGATCTGGGCGCGCGGCGGCCGTCACGGCCGATCGCTGTTTTACTGGCGGGATCGACACGTCGGCCGACGAGATGACGATCTACGACACCCTCTGGCATCGCAACGTGGCACCGAAGGCGTCGATGCGCCTGCTAATGGCCCACTTGCTCTACTACGCCCCGACCGAACGCTACAACCGCTTCATCCGCGACCTCCGCCGGCTCAGCGACGATACGCTCTCGGCGGCCAACGGAGGCAATCCGCTCGCGCTGGCGAAACTGTTCCATCCTGGCGATATCTCCCTACTCCGGAAGTTCGCAGCCGAACACCGCGACCTGATTAGCCAACTGCTCCCCAGTCTGTCCTCACTGCTGTCAGAGTGACTATAGCAACGGTGAAACTGTTGCCAGGTCGCTCTTACTTGTACTTCTGCGGTTAAGCGGCGGTACTGTTTTGCAACGGCTCATGCTTCCTGTGGAGGTCACCACAGTTGCAGAGAATGGGCGATTTCAGCGGATTCGGTGCAATGGTGCTCAGATAGCCTTCGTCCCAATGCCGATCGGGCGTCTGAACGTTCCCACACTCATACTTCCTTGCTACCGTCTACATGGATTCGGGGTCCCACTCAGTGGTTTCGCCGGGTGCAGGTGGCGTTCGATCGGAGTACCCTTTTCGCCCGATCGCTCTGTCATCAACCATGTTCAGTACTGCTTGGCGAGCATCCGCAGCTGAGTCGAACACCTCGCCTTGCAGTGGCTTGAAGAGATCTGCAAGCGTCTGTGTCCCATCCGGCAGTTCCACCTCCTGTTCACCGTATTCGTCGATGAGAGTGGTACTTGTCGCTGGGTAACTATGGTCGTCGATCAACGTGGCCAGCGTGCCGAACTCTACACCCTGCTCACGTGTCTTGTCGGTGTTTCTCTCCCCCATAGGATGACGATCTTCGAATCCTACACAAAAGTTCCTTATGGCCAGCACTACTTCACCGGTTGCCGCTGAACGAGTAGCATGATTTACCTTGAAGCTGGTGCAGTTGTGCGGTTTTGCGGGTGCAAGCGGTGGTGGCTTGAATCAACCGTGGAAAGTCACGCGGGAGACACTTCGACTTTGACCACGCCGAAACTACCCGGGAATCGGGCTTGTGACCGGTAGGTAATGGCCATGAATCAGTTTGAAACGACAGCCATCCCCAACCGAGGCACTGCTAGATTGAGCCCTCCGATTCAAGCGCTTCGATCGGCGGCTGATTCTCCAGCGCTTGGTGGCTCCTGAGACGATTGTCGCTAGTTGTCCACTCTTTCGGTCACGGTACGAGCAGATACGTTGAAAGAGACCAGACGTGAGGCGGGATCAGAGTGTAACCCGCTTGGAAGGCA
>NZ_JAQJDA010000026.1:0-42264 GCF_028617175.1 Halococcus sp. PRR34
GGTGGACATGAAAAGGGCGAGGAGCCGCCGTCAGGCGTCCGGCCGAGCACAGCGAGGCCGGATGCGCGGGCTTGCCCGCGCAGTTCCGAGGGCTTTCAGGGCGTGATAACGGCCCGCCCCTCGATCTCGCCGTGCTCGAGCTTCGCGGCGACGTCGTTGATCTCATCGAGCCCGTACCGCGAGGTCCGGAGATCGACGTCGCCGCGTTCGACCAGCGCAACGAGCTCCTGGAGTTCGGTGTACTGGCCGACGAGCGTGCCGCGATAGCTGAATTCGCCGTTGACGAGCGCCTGGGCGGGTTCATGGACGTGGCCGCCGTAGCCGACGACGTGGTGGTCGCCACCGGCGGCGACGACATCGGGCGCGAGCGCGGTGGTCGCGTCGCTGCCGACGAAGTCGAGCACTTGCTGCGCGCCGACGTCGTCGGTGATCGATTCGATCTCGCCCGCAACGTCCGTCGAGTCGGGGTTCACGGTGTGATGGGCCCCGAGGTCGGTCGCCAGATCGAGCGCGCTGTCTTTGAGATCGACCGCGGTGATGGTAGTGGCGCTCATCGCGTCGAGACACTGGAGCCCGATGTGGCCGAGCCCCCCGATGCCGACGACGACCGCGTGATCGCCCGGGTTCAGTTCACGGGCGGCCTTTTTCACCGCGTGGTAGGCCGTGATACCCGCGTCGGCGTGGGGCGCGATGTCGGTCGTATCGACGCCATCGGGCAGCGGGATGACGGCGCGTTCGTTGGTGAGGAGGGATTCGGCGAACCCACCGTCGGTCGAGAGCCCTGGAAAGGCGACGTTCTCGCAGTACATGTCCTCGCCGAGTCGGCACGGACGGCAGGTCCCGCAGGTCATCACCGGATGACAGATCACCTGGTCGCCCTCCGCGACGACCGAGACGCCGTCGCCGACCGCGACTACTGTGCCGGCGTTCTCGTGGCCGAGCGTCATCGGGAGGTCCTGGGGCATGTACTGCTCCCACATCCCCTCGATGACGTGGTTGTCCGTCTGGCACCAGCCCGCGCCTTCGATGTCGACGACCACGTGATCGGCCTGGTTCACCTGTGGTGCGTCGACGTCGTCGATCGAGAGTGCGTCGTCCATCTCGTCGGTGTACTCGTGGAGTCTGGCTGCCTTCATGGTAGCACACACCAGTACTCCAGTCGTCGGCAAAAGTGTTCGTGACCGCTGTCTGTGACGTCAGCCGGCCACGCAGTCCGTCCGAACGGAGTTGCGGCCAATTATGCCGAAAAATTGGCAAAGATATATTGTTTCGTGTGACCACTCATCATGCGTCATGTACCGGCACGACGGAGAGGACGTGTTCGTTATCGATTCGCACATCCATCACTGGGATGCAAGCGAGGAGAACATCATCCACGAAGGCGGCGAACAGTTCATTCAGTGTTTCTACGACTACCACTCGGCGTTCACGCCGGAGGAGCGCCTCTGGGACATGGACGAGTACCGCAAGTACAGCGCCGATCGGATGATCGAGGACCTCTTTCGGGACGGCCACGCGGACATGGGCATCTTCCAGCCGACCTACCTCAGCGAGTTCTACGAGGACGGGTTCAACACCATCGAGGACAACGCCCACCTCACGGAGGAGTACCCCGAACGGTTCGTGCTCAACGGACGGTTCGACCCGCGCGAGGGCGAGGCAGGGCTCGAAGAACTCGAACGCCAGAAGGACGAACACGACATCCAAGGCGTGAAACTCTACACCGCCGAGTGGAAGGACGGCTCGAAGGGCTGGCGGCTCGATTCCGAGGAATCGTTCGAGTACCTCGAAAAGTGCGCCGAGTTGGGAATCACGAACATCCACGCACACAAGGGACCGACGATTCGGCCGCTGAATCGTGACGCCTTCGACGTGGCCGACGTGGACGACGCCGCGACGTCGTTCCCGGAACTCAACTTCATCGTCGAGCACGTCGGCTTCCCCCGGTTCGACGACTTCGCCCACATCGGGGCCCAGGAGACCAACGTCTATGGCGGGCTGGCGGTCGTCGCGCCGATGGCGCACGCACGCCCGCGGAAGTTCGGCGAGATCATGGGCGAACTCCTCTTTTGGGTCGGCGAGGACAACCTCCTCTTCGGGAGCGACTACGCGCTCTGGGAACCCGAGTGGGTCGTCGAGGCGGTGATGGAGGCCGAACTCACCCAGGACCAGCGCGACGAGTTCGGCGTCGAACTCACTCACGACGTGAAAAAGAAGATCATCGGCGAGAACGCCGCCGAACTCTACGATATCGATATCGAGGAGCGGAAGGCGAAACTCCGCGACGACGAACTCAGCGACGAGTTCGACATGGCCGACCAGTACGGGGAGGCCGCCGCGGACTGATGGCGACGAGCGCCCGCCCGACCCGCGCGACCGTGACCGAGCGCCTCGATCGGGTTGACGATCCCGAACTCGATGAGTCGATCGTCGAACTCGACTACATCCACGACCTCGCCATCGACGAATCGTCCGTGACTGTGGAACTCGTGCTCCCGACGGCATGGTGTTCACCCGCGTTCGCGTGGATGATGGCGACCGGCGCGCGCGACGAGATCGAGGACCTGTCGGGAGTCGAGGAGTGTACGGTTCGTCTCGAAGACCACATGCACGAAGACGAGATCAATCGTGGCGTGAACGAGGGGCTGGCCTTCGAGGACGCCTTCCCCGACGCCGAGGACGGCATCGCGGACGTGCGGCGAACGCTCGACGAGAAGGCACGGATGGGGCGGCAGTACCGCGCAGTCGAGGCGCTGACCGACGCCGGTATCGACCCCGAGCAGGTCGTCGAACTCCGGCGCGCGGACGTTTCGCTCGACGACGAGCAGGCACTCGTCTCGCTCGCCGACGGCGGTCTCGTCGTTCCCGTGCCGGCCGAGCCGATGGCCGAGTACCTCCGGAAAGCCACCGCTGTGGGTCTGGTGACCGATTCGACCGATCGGCTGTTTGCGACGCCCGACGGCGAGACGATTCCGACCGCGGAGTTCGAACCCGTCCAGCGCCGCGCGCGGCTAGCAAAGACGAACGCGACCGGACAGGGAAGCGTCTGTTCGGCACTCAACGAAGCGCGCAACGGTGTCCAAGGGGCGGACTGAGCCGACCGCATCTCAGCGAGTCGCTTTCCGGCCGCTGTTCAGTCCGATCTTGCGAGGCCGTACCGGCCTTCGTCGGTCCACTCAGCTTTCTCCCACCCGCAGTGCGGACACGAGTCCTTGCGCCAGTCGAACTCCTCACTGCAGCGTTGGCAGAGCACCATCCGTGGTGGACTGTCCTCGGCGAGCTGTCGTTCGTCCTCCGACATATCCACGAAACACGTCTCGGAACGGCAAAACCGTTCGGGGGCTGTGCGGCCCGCGCTGCCGTGAACGCTGCGGGCCCGTTGGGGCCCCGCTGATTCCGGACACCGTCGTTCCCCCCACGATCACACATCCGGCGCACCGCTACCCGGTGGTTTAGGGAGCACCCGTTCCTGTCCCGAGTATGCGACTTCACTGGCACCGGCGCGACCTCCGCGCGGCGGACAACCGTGCGCTCGCCGCGGCCGCCGACGATGGTCCCGTTCTCCCGGTGTTCGTCTTCGACCCCAGCGTACTGGAGCACGCCGCCCCACCACGGATGGCGTTTCTGCGCGACGCGCTCGCCTGGCTCCGTGAGTGGTATCGCGAGCGCGACAGCGATCTCGTGATTGCCCGCGGCGACCCCGCCGAGGAACTCCCGAACCTCGCCGAGGAACACGGGGCCAACGGGGTGGTCTGGAACCACGATTACACGGGCCTCGCCCAGGAACGCGACGGGGCGGTCCGTGCGGCGCTTGACGAGGCGGGCGTCGAGCACGAGACGTTCCACGACGCGGTGCATCACGAGCCAGGCACCATCACCACGAACGACGGCGATCCTTACGCGGTGTTCTCCTACTTCGGCGATAAGTGGCTCGACCGCGAGAAAGACGATCCCGTCCCGGCTCCCGACGCCGACGCGCTCGCCGACGTGGTCGGCGACGAACTCCCCAAACTCGACGACTTGGGGTTCGAGGAACCCGACGCGAACCTTCCCTCGGCGGGCACTGGAGCGGCCCGTGAGCGCCTCGATAGGTTCTGTGAATCGCCGATCTTCGAGTACGACGAGGAGCGCGAGTACCCCGCACGCTCGGGCACATCGCGGCTCTCACAGGATCTCAAGTACGGCACCATCGGGATTCGAGAGGTCGTAGAACGCACCGCAGAAGCGCTGGACGAAGCCGAGAGCGAGGCCGAGCACGAGGCGGTCGAGACCTACCGGGAGGAGCTCGCGTGGCGGGAGTTCTACACCCAAGTCACCTACTACAACCCGAACGTCGTCTCACAGAACTACAAGGATTTCACGAACGAGATCGAGTGGCGCGAGGACAACGAGGATCTCGCGGCGTGGAAGGCGGGCGAGACGGGCTACCCCATCGTCGACGCCGGGATGCGCCAGCTCCGCGCGGAGGCGTACATGCACAACCGCGTCCGGATGATCGTCGCCTCCTTCCTCACGAAAGACCTCCGGCTCGACTGGCGTGCGGGCTACGACCACTTCCGGGAGCGACTCGTCGACCACGACACCGCGAACGACAACGGGGGCTGGCAGTGGGCCGCCTCCACCGGAACGGACGCCCAGCCGTACTTTCGCGTGTTCAATCCGATGACCCAGGGCGAGCGCTACGACCCCGACGCCGAGTACATCACGACGCATGTTCCCGAACTCGACGGCGTCGACCCAGAGGCCATCCACTCGTGGCATGAACTCGACGACGAGGAACGTGAGGATCTCGCGCCCGAGTACCCCGCACCGATCTGCGATCACGGCGAGCGCCGCGAGGAGGCCATCGCGATGTTCGAGCGGGCGCGCGGCGACGACTGACCGACGGAAAGCGAACGGGACCGTCGGAAATCAGTAGCGGATGACGCCGGAACAAGGTAGTTTTGTTGACGAGTAGACCCACCACCACGAGTTCCGACTCGAATGAGAACCGCACCGCGACCGCCACACACCTCCCCAACCGATTCCTCCGCTCCGTTCGCTTCGCTCACTCCGCTCCGTCATCCACCGTCAGAGCTTCGCTTTGCCGAGCCTGCACTCGCTTCGTTCACGGGTCGTGCTCGGCTCGCGCCGCCCACCGCTCGCGCAGACCTCGCGCGAGTCGCGCGCCTGCGGCGCACTCCCGCGCGCCACCGCCGTTGTCTGTTTCGACTGGCGGACAATCATGTGGGGTGGTACCACCCGTTCCTCAACCTTTAACAGCTATCGCGGCGATGTACCGAATGGAGGATTTGATCATGTCCGAACACTCGAACGCGGAGCTTCCACCGCTTCCGTACGACTACGACGCTCTCGAGCCGCACATCTCCGAGCAGGTACTGACGTGGCATCACGACACCCACCATCAGGGCTACGTCAACGGGCTCAACAGCGCCGAGGAGACGCTCGCCGAGAACCGTGAGTCGGGCGATTTCTCCTCGTCCGGTGGTGCACTTGGCAACGTGACTCACAACGGCTGTGGGCACTACCTCCACACCATGTTCTGGGAGAACATGAGCCCCAACGGCGGCGGCGAACCCTCGGGAGAGCTCGCCGACCGCATCGAGGAGGACTTCGGCTCCTACGAGGGCTGGAAGGGCGAGTTCGAGGCCGCCGCGTCGGCCGCCTCGGGCTGGGCGCTGCTCGTCTACGATCCGGTTGCCAACCAGCTGCGGAACGTAGCGGTCGACAACCACGACGAGGGCGCGCTCTGGGGAGCCCATCCCGTGCTCGCGCTCGACGTCTGGGAGCACTCGTACTACTACGACTACGGTCCCGACCGTGGCAGCTTCGTCGACGCCTTCTTCGAGGTCGTCGACTGGGACGCCGCCGCGGACAACTTCGCAAAGACCACGTCGAACCACGAGTAGTTCCCGAACTCACGATTTTTGTGCGCTCAACCGCCCAGCCACAGCTCCGGACACGAGGCCGAACCGACCGTCCAGCCATCAGCACCGTTCCGAGCACGACCACACCGCCGAGGATTTAGGCCAGTTCGGCGTAGCGACCGTATGCCCCGACCGAAGTCGTCGTTCGATCGCGTGCGCCCCTTCGAGTTCCGCGCCCCCGACGAAGTGCTCGATTCCGAGACGATGTACACCGTCTACGAGATCGCACGCCTCCTGCAGGGGCTCGATCCCGACGCCGAACTCGATGTCGAGACCGAGGACGTGCTGCTCGACTGGGCGATCCCGTGGATGGTCACGAACGCCGACGCGCTCTGTTTCGCCGAGCCCGCGAGCGGCGACGAACCGGGTCACTACGGGCTGAGCGCATAGATCATACGATTTCGTCCCACGCCGTCGAGTCGCTTATTAGTTGGCGACGCCTACCGCGGCACGTGTTCGAAGAGGTGACCGCCCCGCTGTCCGAGTGGCTGGTTCTCGGCGGTGCCCTCGCGCTCGCCTCCCTCGTGGTCGTCGCAAGCGTGTTCGTCGTCGGTGCGCGACTGTTCCCGACCACAGTACAGAGTTCGACGCGGCTCACCGGGGAGAGGAAGCGCCGGCGCGAGATTCGCGAGTACCTCCGATCGATCGACGAACCGTTTGCCGAGGAGCATCCGGTCTGTGGCCAGTCGGTCGCGTTCTACCTCCCGAAACGTGACGTCGCGATCACGTTCGACGCACGGGCGTACTACCGGATCCAGCGCGCGGCGACGGACGCCGTTCTCGTCGAGCACGAACTCCCCGGTGTTCATCTCGGCTCGCGACTGCCGTTCGACACCCCCGATCTCGCACTCGACGAGGGAACCGGAGTCGACCCTGCGAGCGCCGCCTTCGGGGTACTCGGCCTCCCGGCAGGCGCGAGCGTCGCGGAGGTCAAGACGGCCTACCGCGAGAAAGTGAAGCAGGTCCATCCGGATCACGGCGGCGATCACGAGGAGTTCCGTCGGGTGCGCGAGGCGTACACGACTGCGAAAGAACACGCCGGGTAGTCACGTCAACCCGATCGAGAGCACCGCCTCCGACTCGACAGATGTCGCTATCGGGCGAACCACACCCCGGATCAGGCTTTCGTCAACGCCAGCCGGTAGTAACCGGCGTCGCTTCTGCACTCGACTACTGCCCAGCCAGTACCGACGGCCGCCTCACGGACCCGATCGGGACTGAACAGGCGGAAGTGCAGTGTTTCGCCGACGTCACCGTCGTACTCGAAGTGCAGCACCCGGTGGGCCAACCCCGGTGTCGGGTCGGCGCGGTAGCCGATCAGGTCCTC
Source organism: Halococcus sp. PRR34 (assembly GCF_028617175.1). Taxonomy (NCBI): domain Archaea; kingdom Methanobacteriati; phylum Methanobacteriota; class Halobacteria; order Halobacteriales; family Halococcaceae; genus Halococcus; species Halococcus sp. PRR34. The sequence continues at coordinate 7,255 of NZ_JAQJDA010000026.1, forward strand.
GCTCTCGTGGCTCGGATCGTACCCATCGAGCACCGCGCTCGCGTCCGGCGTCGTCACGAACGCGAGGTTACCGAGAAACCGTCTCAATCCCTGCATCGATCCCGCGAGCCCCATCTGGGTCCCGATGGCGAGCGCCGACTGAAATCGGTCGCGTTCGAACGACTCGCGGAGGGTGAACATGTCCCCGACACGGGCGTCCCGAACGCCGCGATCGCGCATCGTCTCGACGAGAGACGCCGATGGTTCGATGGCAACTGTCTCGAAGTGCTCCTGGAAGTAGAGCGTATCACGACCCGCACCCGCGCCCATATCGAGCAACGGACCGTCGAGCCAGGACGTGAGCCACGCCCCACTCTCGCTTTCGGGTTCGAACGCGCCGAAATAGAACTCCTCGATCGGATGCTCGCGAGTTTCCGCTCCGTCGCGGTCGACGAGTGCTTCGTCCTGTTCGCCGCGGTGGTAGTCGCGGATGGCGCGACCGAACGGGTCGTGTTCCATCACAGTACGAGACACACCCACAATTATAATAAAAACACAATGAAGGCTGGTGACGAGTCGCGTCCGTTCGGTGCGGCTATCCGTCTCGCGTCCCCAGACGACAGCGATGGAGGCAGCGTTCGCCGACCGGGCGATCTATCTCCCCGAGAGCGATACGCTCGTGCTCGCGGATCTCCACCTTGGGCGCGGGGCGAGCGCGGACATCGAGCTGCCGCTCTCGGAAGAAGACGTTCCGCCCCGCATCGACGGGCTGTGTGATCGATTTTTGCCCACGACGGTCGTCCTCGCCGGCGACGTGCTCCACGCCTTTTCGCACGTTCCGACCGCGGCGCGCGAGGCGTTTCGGGAGGTCGAAGCCGTCGTCGAGAACGCCGGCGCACGGCTGGTCGTCACTCCAGGCAATCACGATACGATGCTCGATGGGGTGTGGGACGGTCCGACCCCGACCGCGTTCTCGGCGGGAGAGACGACGATCCTTCACGGCCACGAGCCACCCGATCGCGAGGCCGAGCGGTACGTCGTCGGTCACGACCACCCGAAGATCACCATCGAGGGTGACGACTGGCCCTGCTATCTCCTCGGCGAGGGTATCTACCACGGTGCGGACGTGCTCGTGCTCCCGGCGTTCACCCGACTCGCGAGCGGTGTCGCTGTCAACGGCGGTCACGGTCACAAAACGCTCGAACGCTCGCCGCTGGTCACCGACATCGAGCGATTTCGACCGGTGGTTCGTGACGAGGATCGGGACGAGACACTCGAATTTCCGTCGCTTGGCGAGTTTCGAGAGCTACTCTGAGTCGAGCACCGCGCGGGCGGCCGCGCGGCCGCTGTCCATCGCGCCGTGGATCGACGACCACCGGGTGTGATCGCCGGCGAGATAGACAGGGCCGGCTGGAGCGTCGACGGCTGGCGCGTCACGGTAGAAGCCGGGCGGCTGGGCGATCTGGGCGAACGGGATCCGGTCCGTGCGGAGATGGGTGAGGTCGTCGAAGCGTCGCTCGGGGTACCACGCCGCGAGCGTCCGCTTGACCTGTCTGGCGAGTTCATCGTCGCTCTCGTCTGGGTCGCCGAGGAAGGTCGCGCTCAGGAGTTCCCGGCCCTCGGGAGCGTACTCGGGGGCCACCGCCGAGAGCGGCGCGACGTGGTTCGGGCCGTCCTCTTCGGCGTTGAGCAGGAGTTTCCGTCCGGTGTCGAGCGCGTCGTGGGTCGGCAGCGAGAAATACTGAGTCACGCAGCCGCGGGCGTCGGTCGGGATCGACGCGACGCCGGTGAGGTCGCGGGCAGACTGCGGATCGGTGGCGACGACGACCGCGTCGGCCTCGTGGGTCTCGCCACCGGTCTCGACCGTCACTTCGTCGGTCGAGGCGGTCGTCGCGTCGATCGCTCCAGCCCCACTTTCGGGCGTTTCGATCGCCTCGGCGGGTGTGTCGAGCGTGATTTCGGCTCCGGCGTCGCGGGCGGCGTCGGCGAGCTGTGCGGGGATCGCACCCATTCCGTCGGCGGGGATCGCGATCGACCCCTCGGCGAGCATCCGGAAGGTGTAGCCGAACACCGCGGCCGAGGTCGAGAGGTCCCGGTCGAGCGTGATCCCGCCGTAGAAGGGGGCGAAAAAGCGCTCGACGAACGGCTCCGAGAACCCACGATCGGCGAGGAGTGCGCGGATCGATCGGTCGTCGCCGGCGAAGAGGTCGGCCTCGTCCCGGTCAGCGAATTCCTGGCGGAGTGAGAGGATTCGGAGCTTGTCGAAGAGCGTGGGATCGCGGTTGAACAGCGTGTTGGTGAGCGAGCCAGGATCGCGGAGTGGGTCGGCGAGTGTGGTTCGATGGCCCGGTCGCGCAAGCGTCGCGCCGGGTGTGAACTCGTGGAGATCGAGGGAAGCGAGGTCGAGTTCGCGCTTCGCCGCCGGGTAGGCCGTGAACAGCACCTGGAACCCCCGATCGAGCACGAACCCGTCCTCGTGACGGCTCCGAACGCGGCCGCCGACCGAACTCCGGCGCTCGAACACCTGGACGTCGATCCCCGCGCGGGCGAGGTGACGGGCCGCGGTCAGCCCTGCGAGCCCGCCGCCGACGACGATGACCCGAGTCATGGATCGGCTCCGATCGCCGGGGACAAAACGCCTCCCATCGGGCTTGACGGCGTGTCACGAACTGGAGAGGCAACCGTGCGGTTGGCGCACGGCTGCGCCGAGCGGGACGGCAGTACCGTCCCGCTGGCCGTGCGAACGGCGCGAAGCGCCGTGAGCAGACGCCGCTCGTCGGCGCGCAACTCGCGTGCGAGGGATGACTGAACGAGCGGTGTGAACGAAGTGAGCGGAGCGAATGAGGGAGTCGGTCGGGGAGGCGTGTGGCTTGCGGTTTTCACTGGCGTCGGCATCAGTGTGGTCTCGGAAGCCGTATCGAGACTGTCGGTCTCGAAGACGATTTCACTGACAACAGTCCAGAATGGCCTCGGTGATTCTAGTCGGACGGGAACCCATTTGTCGCTCCCGACCCGTCTCGATGTATGGAGACGACCGCGGCGTTCGACGGGCTCGAATGTACCGACTGCGGCGAGCAGTTCGACGCCGAGTCGGTGACTCACGAGTGTCCCGAGTGTGGCGGGATCTGCGATCCGACGTACGACTACGCGGAAATCGATCTCACGCGCGCGGAGCTCGAAGATCGGCCGTTCGACGGCCAGTGGCGCTACGAGGAGCTGCTCCCGATCCCGCGTGCGGCGGCGGTGACGATGGACGAGGGCACCACACCGCTGATCGAGTGTCCTGATCTCGCCGACGAGCTCGGCGTCGGGCGCGTCGTGATCAAGGACGAGGGCCGCAATCCGACGGGCTCGTTCAAGGATCGCGGCCACGCGCTCGCGGTGTCGGCCGCGAGCGAGCACGGCGCGAGCGACATCGTACTCACCTCGGCGGGCAACGCCGGCCAGTCGGCCGCGGCGTACGCCGCCCGCGCGGGGCTCGATTCACACGTGTTCGTCCCCTCGCGGGCGAACTTCGTGAACAAGGCGATGATCAACGTCCACGGTGGCGACATGACCGTGGTCGGGGGTCGGTTCGAGGACGCCGCCGCGGCCTGTGCCGACGCGATGGACGATCGGCCTGAGGGCGAGGAGTGGTACTCCACGAGCTCGTTCACCACGCCGTATCGCCACGAGGGCAAGAAGACGATGTACTACGAGATCACAGAACAGCTCGACAGGGAGGTCCCGGACAGAATCGTCTACCCCACCGGCGGCGGTGTCGGCCTCGTCGGGATGCACAAAGGTGCGAAGGAGTTCCGCGACCTCGGGTTCACTGACGACCTCCCCGCGATGTACGCCGCCCAGTCGAGCGGCTGTGCGCCGATCGTCGACGCGTGGAACGAGGGAGACGACCGACACGAGACGTGGGACACGCCCGATACGATCTGTGGCGGGATCGAGATTCCCGATCCCGGTGCGAGCCCGCTGATCCTCGACGCACTCGACGAGTCGGAGGGCGGTGCGGTCGCGACCCCCGACGAGGACATCCTCGACAGCGCGATCACGGTGGCCCAGCACGAGGGGATCGAGATGGGCGCGACCTGTGCGGCGGCCGCCAGCGGCGCGTGGGACCTCGCCGAACAAGGGGAGTTCGAGAGCGACGACACGGTGGTCCTCATGAACACCGCCACCGGAAACAAAGAAGACGACATTCTCCGGAGTCATCTGATGGGCAAGGGTGTCTAGCGACTTTTTTACTTCGTCGGGTGCGCTTGCTCGTTTCACTCGCTCGCCCACCACTCCTCGCAAAAACCTCGACTAAAAACATCCGCTCACTCGCTTCGCTCGTTCGCGGCGAACCCCGCTCGCTTGGCGGCCCTCGCTACGCTCGCGCCGCCCATCGCTCGCGCGGATATTACGCTTTCCGCGACCGCAACCGCCCCGCACAGCACCGCCGAAGCCCTCACCGCGCGCTCCCTGCGGTCGCTACTCACTCGGCCTACGGCCTCGTTCGCGCGCCTCGCCCTTCATCCACCGAGGACCGTACCGCATCCGCCACCGCGCCGCGGCCGCCACGGCCGCCGCGCTAAGCTGCGTTGACACATATCAACACGATGAACAGACTTATTCGCGCCGGTCGCCGCCTGTGAGACGATGACGATGAAGACAGGTCCGTTCGCTGTGTTTACAACTGACACTGGCCGGCGGAAGTGATCGATGGCCGTTCTGGAAGCCGTGACGACGGTTCTCGCCGGCGCGGTGTTCGGCCTCGCGATCGCCGCGCCGCCGGGCCCGATGAACGCGATCATCGCCGAGGAGAGCGTGCTCCGCGGCTGGACAGCGGGCTTCTGGGCGGGGCTTGGCGCGTTGACTGCGGACGCCTGCTTTTTCGTGCTCGCGGTGGTCGGCGCGGTCGCGGTGGTCGAGCGGTTCCCGATCGTGCGCGGTCTCGCGTTCGCGATCGGTGGTGCGTTGATGCTTTATTTCGCCTACACCGCAGCCCGTGACGCCACCGCTTCGGCCGACGAGGCCACTCCAGAGGACTCGCGAGGGTTCCGGAAGGCGTTCGTGCTCGCGCTCACCAACCCCTACCAGATCGTCTTCTGGCTCACTGTCGGCGTCGGACTGCTCGAACCCGGCCGGATCGACGTGCTCGCGGCGCTGCCCTCCGTCGGCGAGACGCTCTCCGGTGTGCTCGTCGTCTCGACCGGGAGCCCGACGCTGCTCGTCGGCTTCTTTGCGGGAATCGTGGTCTGGATCGTGGGGTTCCCGGCGACGCTGGTCGCGGCCGAACGCCGGGCGACCGGTGTCGGACCGACGATCGCCTACGCGAGCGCGCTCGTGCTCGCGGTCTTCGGGCTGCTCTTCCTCGGCGAGGCGACATCGGTGCTTGGTGGGTCGATCCCGCTCGTCTGAGGCTCGGCTGAGCCGATCGGCTCACTCCTCGGGATCGAGATCCACGCCGGCGATCTCGTCGTCGAGCCACTCGCGCAGCCACTTCACGCGCTTCAGCCGCTGGTGGACGAGGCTCACCGCCCGATCGCTCTCGACGCGCGCAGCCACGTCCTCGCCGCGGTCGGCCACCCGCCCGACCATCTCGGCGGCGTCCATGTGGGTGCGTGACTCGTAGCCCATCCGGAGGACCAACAGCACCGCCCCGTTCGCCCCCACCTTGTCGAGCAGGTCGGCCTCGATGAGACACCGCGTTTCGAGCGAGAGCTCCGCGAGCGGGCCCTGGTAGGAGTGGTCGGCGACCGCCGTACACACCTCCTCGACGAACGATTCGGGGTACTCGCCGTGGGAGTGGAGATACTCGCGGGCGACGCGTGCGCCCGCCTCGGCGTGGTGGTCCTGTTCGGCTTCGAGCTTCGAGACGTCGTGGAAGAGCGCGGCGACCCGGACGACATCGACGTTCGCGCCCTCGGCCTCGGCGATCTTCGTCGCGATCGCGACCACGTTTTTGATGTGGTTGAACCGGTACGCCGCGGAGTGCCACGGATACCACCGCATCCGACCGCCGTCGACCTCGTTGTTGACGCTGGCCGCGAGATAATCGCCGACGAAGGTCTCCATTGCCTCGAACGACGCGGCCGAAACCGGCGATTCCCTCACCTCGACGCCCAACGTGATCCCCTCCAAAACACTCGTACGATGGTCATGTTAGTCCACTAGACGAATGTTCGACTCTTTAGCGTTACGACAACGTGTTCGATGGCACCGAACGGTCCGTCGGTCTGGTCCCGAACGGGTAATCGCCAGAGCTCGATCGGCACCGGGGTTTATGCGTTCGAACGTCGAAATAGTGGTATGAAACTGAGAGAAGCCACCCGCGACGACGGCGAAGCGATCAGACGGATCGCGCGGGACTCGATGGAGGCGTCGTACTCGCTCAGTCCCCGAGCGATCGAGAGTGCGATCACCGAATGGTACGACACGGACGGTATCGCAACCAAGATCGACGAGCCCGACGCGCTGCTTCTCGTCGCCGAGGACGAGGGTGAGATCCGCGGGTTCTCCGAGAGCGATCTCGTGACCGACGGGGGCAACGGCGACCTGCTCTGGCTCCACGTCGATCCGGCCTACCGTGGTGAGGGGATCGGGACCGAACTGTTCGAGGCGACCCGGGAAGCGCTGTTCGACATGGGAGCTTCCCAGCTCCGTGCGAAAGTCATTGAAGACAACGCGGAGGGCAACGACTTCTACGAGGACTTCGATTTCGAGATGGTCGACACCGACGAAGTCGAAATCGACGACGAGACCTACGTCGAGAACATCTACATGAAGGCCGGCACTGCGGCGGCCGATTCCGAACCCGACATCGCCGAGGGACCCGTAACGACCCCCGACGGTCAGGAGATGTACGTCAACGAAGAGGAGGTCGAGCGCGGGTCGAAGGGGCCCTTTTTCACGAGCTACACCCAGCCCGACTTCGGCGAGGAGCACAAGTACGGCTACTTCTGTGCGAACTGTGAGACGCTCGACAACGCGATGGACACGATGGGCCGGGTGAAGTGTAACGACTGCGGCAACCTCCGGAAAGCGACCCGCTGGGACGCCACCTACGGGTAGTTCGCGACGTGGCTCGGCGGTCGAACTGCGAGGAAATCAAAGAAAAAGACGAGACTGGACAGTGGCAACCGTGGTGGTCGAGGTCGACGAAGCGAGCGCAATCAGGTGCTGTCGGGCGTCGTGTGAACCGTCAGATCCACCGGCCGCGATTCGCCCTCGATGTCGGCGACGATCCGTTCGACCACGCGCTCGGCCTCGCGTTCGATGAGCGGTTTCACTTTGTCGACCACCCACGACAGCGAGACGAGCCGTGGGAGATCGAACCCGCTCGGATCGACCGAATCGGCGTCGAACTCGATCCGGAGCCGGACCTCGGAAGCGTGTTCGCGGCCTGTCGGCGAGTCGACGGCCGTGACCGTCCAGCGGCCGCGAGCGTCGATATCCTTCGTGACCTGCCAGTCGATCCGGTTCGGGGGGTCGACCGCGGTGACGCGCGAGCGCGCCGTGTAGGTGAGTTTCCACCACGCGAAGCGGAGATCGTACTCCGTGCCGGGCGAGCCGTCGCCGTGGCTCTCGACACCAGTGAGATACTCGGAGTAGTTCGCGTAGCCCGGGAAATCCAGCAGGAACTCGTAGGTCTCCTCGGGGGGCAAGTAGACCACGGTGCTGACTTCGACGCTCTCCACGGCAACGTCTCGTGTCCGTGGCGTGTAAGCGTTGTCTTCTCGACATAGATCGCCCCGATATCCTTCCGAGCGATGGTTTCGCCCGGTCGATACCGGGAGATACATACGCACCGCTTTTGTACGAATTCGACGACTAATGCGAAGACGTCCCGGTTTCGATAGCAATGGAACGGAGAATTGGCGGACGCTGCTCGTCGGCGTCGTGGTGGTGGCGCTGCTCGCGGGCGCAACCGGGTCGCTGGTGGGCCTCGCCGGCGCACAGAGCGCGGGGAACGCGACTGGGGTCGACTCGTGTCGGACGATCAACGCGTCCGGGACGTACGTGCTGACGGAGAACGTCACGGGCGGTGACGGCAACTGTCTCACGATCACGGCGAGCAACGTGACCCTCGACGGCGCGGGCCACAGCCTCCAGGGGAGTGGGTCGGGCCACGCGATCCACGCCAACGGCTCGTCGCGCGCAGTCGAGAACGTGACCATCAGACGCGTCCAGACGAACAACTGGACGGTCGGCGTGTTCTACCTCGGTGTCGATGGCAGCACGATCCGCGGAACGGTCGTGGACAACAACACCCAGGGAATCACGCTCGCGAACGCGAACGACAACCGGATGGTCGACAACACGGCGTACGGCAACGGACTCGGAATCGCGGTCGGCGGCGAGAGTCAGAACAACACCCTTCGGAACAACGTCGCGGTCGAGAACAAGTGGGGAATCCACTTCGAGCGCGAGAGCGAGAACAACACCGTGACCGACAACACCGCACGGAACAACACGCGGTGGGACTACTACTCGCTCCGGAACGACGGCACGAACACCGTCACCGATCTCCGACTGTCCACTACGACCGTCTCGCTGACCGAGCGCAACGTCGGGCTGCGATCGTCGACATCGCCACCTGAAATCCCGCAGGGAACCCAGAGCCTCGGGACGTTCGTCGAGGTGACAGGCACCGGCGGCGGGGGCTCGGAGCTCTCGATGACGACGAGCTACGAGGGGTCGAACGCCTCGTCGGTCACGGTGTTCCGCCACGACGGCGAGTACTGGACCGAGGTCAACGGGGCCGAAACCGACACCGCAGCGAACACGGCGACCGCCACCAATCTCACGCAGTTCGGGACGTTCGCCCCACTCGCCGACGCTGCCGGCGCGGCCGGCGGATCGGTGAACGTGTCGGCCGACGCGTCTCCCCCTATCCAGCAGACGCTGACGCCGGTCGCGTCGCCACCGACGGTGGCGAACGGCACGGCGACGGCAGCGAACAACACGACCGCGAGCAACGTCACAGCGGCCAACGCGACGGCGGCCAACGCAACGGCAGGGAACGCAACGAACGCCACAACAGGCAACGCAACGACGAACGGCACGATCCCGAGCAACGCCACGGCGAACGCATCGGCGAACGGGACAGGGGCCACGACCACCGACGCGCCGTCAACGATCACGCCCGCGGAGAACGTCTCCGCAAACGGCTCGACGACTGTCGCCCCTGCGACGGGTGAGAGCGAGGCCACGAGCGGGTTCGGGATCGGGATCGTCCAGATCGTCTTCGTGCTCCTCGGGGCCGTCGCGCTCGCCACACTCGGCGTGGTTGCGGTGCGACAGTCACGCTGAGAGGGTCACGCCAGCCAGACCCCGCGGAATCGTGACGGCGTCCACTATTTTTCGACACCGAGTGCTTGACGGCGGATTTAAACCGCGAGACAACCCATGCTCAGAGGATGTTGCGCGGAGTGAACGTCGCGCTCGGGATCACGGGATCGATCGCGGCGGTCAAGACCGTCGAGCTCGCTCACGAACTCCGTCGCCAGGGAGCCGCAGTCCGTGGCGTGATGACCGAGAGTGCCCAGGGGATCGTCCATCCCTGGGCCGTGGAGTTCGCCACCGACCAGCCCGTCGTGACCGAGATCACGGGATCGGTGGAGCACGTCGCGCTCTGCGGCCGCGAGGGCTGGGCCGATGTCCTCTTGCTCGCGCCCGCGACCGCGAACACCGTCGGGAAGATCGCGGCAGCGATCGACGACACGCCCGTCACGACGTGTGCGACGACCGCACTCGGGGCGGACGTCCCGGTGGTCGTCGCACCCGCGATGCACGAGCCGATGTACGACCATCCCGGCGTTCTCGACGCGATCGAGCGGGTCGAGTCGTGGGGCGTCGAATTCGTCTCGCCCCGGATCGAGGAGGGAAAGGCGAAGATCGCGACCGAGGAGGCGATCGTCCTCGGAGCCGCGCGCGCCACCGGCGAGACGCCGCTCGCCGGCCGGCACGTGGTGGTCACGAGTGGGCCCACATCCGAGGCGATCGATCCGGTGCGGGTGTTGACCAACCGCTCGTCGGGGAAGACCGGCCGGGCGGTCGCGCGGGCGTGCTACACTCGCGGTGCGGACGTCACGCTCGTCCACGACGGCGGTGACGTTCCCTACGCGACGGTCAAGCGCGTCGAGAGCGCCGCGGAGATGGTGGCGGCAGTCGAGGAGTCCGTCGCGGGGGCTGACGCGCTCGTTTCGGTGGCGGCGATCGGTGATTACACCGTCGAGGGAAGCGACGAGAAAATTCGATCCGGTCAGGACGGGCTGACGCTCAAACTCGAACCGACCCCGAAACTGATCGACACGGTTCGGGACGCCCACCCCGACCTCCCGATCGTCGGATTCAAAACCGAGACGAGCGGCGACGACGAGGCGATGATCGCTGCCGCACGCGAGATCCAGTCACGTGCGGGGCTCGCGTTCGTCGTCGCCAACGACGCGAGCGTGATGGGCGAGACCGACACCCGCGCGCTCGTGGTCCGCGAGGACGAGACGAGCGAGTACGCTAGCAACAAATCCGGGCTCGGTGCGCGCGTCACCGAAGAACTGGCTGACGAACTCGACTGAAAGCCGCTCCGAGAGGCTAATCACGGAGTTACGCCGTCGAGTTTCGGTCTTCGTCGACGTAGACCGCGACGCTGCTGATGGTACAGCCACTGTCGTAGAGGAATCGATCGACTTCGTGGCGTTCGTACCCTTCGAGGAATCGATCGATGTCGGTGGCGTCGTCGTACTCCTTTTCACAGGACGGCACCCGATCGAACGCGATCACGACCGGGGGTCGGTCGCCGCTCGCCACCGCTCGCTGGACCGCCGCTGCGTCGGCCGTACTGTTCGTTTCCGCGCCGTAAGCTTCGAGATACCACGCGAAGGGCAGGCGCTCGAACCACCCGTTCCCAGCGATCGGCGTGTCGTGGGAGGCGGGGTTCGGCGCGTAGAGTTCGTCGCCGTCGAAGTCGGGATCGTCGCCGTAGTAGAGCACGTCGGTACCGTCGTTTTCCGTAACGGTTTCGCGAATCTCGCCGAGCAGCGGCTTCATCTCGCTCGCGGGCTGGGCGTACTGGACGAGTTCGTTGTCCGGACTCTGTGGTTCGGCGAACGAGGTGTCGTAGGCGGTCACGCCGACCTGACCGACGAGCGCGATCACGACGACCGCTGCGGCGACCGCGGCGAGGGTGTCGCCCTCGTCGACGCTTTCGAGGCCAACGCGGCCGATCAGGGCGAACCCGACCGCCGCCGGGATTGCAAGCGGCACGACGACGTGGATCACCTCCCACGGGAACGGGTTGTCGACGGCGATCGGATAGCCGATCGCGCTGGCGACGCCCCAGTACGCCGCGAACGCCACGACGTCACGGGGCTGCTCGCCGGTGTAGCGATCCACGAGGAATCCCACGACCGCGAGCGCAAGCAGGACCAGCGCACCCGCAAGGAGCACCGACCACAACTGGCCCGCAGTCGAGAGATACGATTCCTGGTTGCCGCTGCCCCACTGGCCGAGAAAGGCGTTCCACGACCCGAGGACCGACTCGCCGACCAGCGCAGGCAGCAGCGTCGGATCGGCGAGCGTCGCGCCGAGCGTCGGGTCCGCGCCGGCCGCCTCGCCACGCGGCGCGTAGAAGAACACGAAGATGGCGAAGAACTCCACGACCGCGAGCGCGAAATGGAGTCCCCAGTACCGGAGCGCGCCCCCGACCTGTCGTGCCCGCCCGACGACCGATCGTCGGAGTCCCCAACTGTCCATCCGGCCGACGAGCACCCGACGATCGAAGAGTAACGCGGTCGCACCGAGCCACGTGACCGGGTAGAGCAGAGCGTTCTCTTTGGTGGTGAACGCGAGCGCGAACGCGGCAGTTCCGAGATAGAGGAACGCCGGCCGGCGGTGGTCGTACGCGCGGACGAAAAACCCGAACGCGACGAGCATGAACCCCGCAAGCAGCAGATCGTTCCGATAGAACCGCGAGTAGTAGAGCAGAATGGGGTTCGCGGCGAGCACGAGGCCCAGCGCGATCGTTTCGCCATTCCGAAGTCGATGGCGAAAGAGTAGCGCCGCAAGCGGGAGCAGACCGCCAACGACGGCGACAACCAACCGCATCGTGAAGTCAGAAGCCCCGAAAATGGAGAACACGTAGCTGTCGACGATCGTCAGAAACGGGCCGTGGACGATCGGGCGATACCAGTAGACGCCCGACTCCATGTAGCGGTACGCCCAGAACGCCACCCGGGCCTCGTCCTGATGGGCGGCCCGCGCGCCGAGCGCGAACAGCCGGACAGCGAGCGCGAGGACGGTGATCGCGGCGACGACCAGTCCCGGACGGGCCGCGACAGTGGCGAGGCGATCGCGGAAACCGACGGCGAGCGTCGATCGGGAGGACTCGGTGGACATGAGTGATTACAGGGAGCGGGGGTCGGGCCGACGGATCGCCGGCCGGTATCCGAACGCGTCACCGCTCTCGCACAATACGGTTGCGATCACTGCTCGCGGTCCGGCGGGTCGTCCGGCCACGACGCGTCGCCGTGAAACGCGACGCCCATGCGTTCTGCGGCCTGGGAGATGACGTGTGCGCCGGTCGGCACAGTAAGGAAGAGGAAGACGATCCCCACCAGCGAGGTCAGTCCGGCACCGCCGACTTCCTGTGGCCCGAAGTAGACCGCCCCCGCCAGAAACAGCGAGGCCGCGCCGAGCGTGGTGGCCTTGCTGGTGGCGTGCATCCGGTTGTAGACGTCGGGAAATCGGAGCAGTCCGATCGTGCCGACGAGCAAGAATCCGCTGCCGATAGCGATGAGTACCGTGACGATGAGTGCGTGGATCGTGTTCATTCGATGATGTCTCCGTCGGTGACGTAGCGGGCGACCGCAACCGTGCTGATGAACCCGATGATGGCGAGCACGAGGCCCACGTCGATGAAGAAGCCACGGCCGGTCTGGAGCGCGAACAGGACCGCGACCGCGACGACGTTGGTCCCGATGGCGTCGAGCCCCACTACCCGATCGGGCGTGGTCGGCCCGCGGATCACCCGGTAGCCCGCCAGCAGGGTGACGCCGCTCGCGATCACGAGCCCGATCGTGATCGCGAGATCGAGGAACACAGGGATATCAGTCGCCACCGAGATCACCCCGTGGAGCGGGCGGCGTGTCGTCGGGACTCGCGTCCTCGTCGAAGATCACGAGCGCGTAATCCTCCCACGTTCGGATCGGGGCGAGGACGCCCTTCCGATTCCGACCAGTGATACCGTGAACGTAGAGTGTGTTGGTTGCGTCGTCGTAATCCATCGTGAGCGTTCCGGGTGTCAGGGTGATCGAATTGGCGATCGTGGTGATCGCGACGTCGGATTCGACTCGGAGGGGGACCGCGACCACGTCGGGCTCGATCGGCATCGACGGCGAGAGCACCCGGTAGACGACGTCGACGTTCGCCACGATCAGCTCTTTCGCGAACACCGCGAGGTAGAGCCCGACGTACGGAACGATCCGGAGCGTCCCCGCGAGCGCGAACTCGGTCGCGTAGAACCGCCGGAAGACGAACGCGATCGGGAGGCCGATGGCGAGCCCGATCAGGAACTCCTCGGCGATCAGCACGGGAGTGAGCTCGATCCCACGGACGAACAGCCAAAGCACCGCGAGCACGACACCGAGTGCCGGCCACCGTCTCATGGCGACACCTCCGGGAGCACGCTATCGACGTACGTGCCTCGATCCACCGCCGCCGACGCGGCGGCGTTGGCCGCACGCAGTACGGGATCGAAGCCGATACCGACGATCACGAGCGCCGCTGCGAGTGCGATCACGACCGCCACGAGAGTCGGCGAGTACGTCGCCGTCCGAACGGCCTCGGACTGGGTGCCCCAGAATCCCTCGTTCCATGCACGAGAGAAGTACGCGACTGTGAGGATCGCGCCACCCAATGCGAGAGCGAGCGCGATCGTCGCTCCCTGCCCACCCACGGCCCCGGCGTCGGCGGCAGTCTGGAAGACGAGCAGTTTGCCGAAAAAGCCCGACAGCGGCGGGATCCCGACCAGTGCGAGCGCGCCGACGAAGAAGCCGATCGAGAGGATCGGTGTGCGGCGCGCGAGTCCACCGAGATACTCGAATCGGACCGAGCCGACGGCCTCTCGTACTGTGCCGCTCGCGAGGAACAGCATCGATTTGGCGAGGCCGTGATTGAGCGCGTAGATCAGCGCCGCCGCGATCCCGAGCTCGCGCACCTCCGGTACTGTCGCGGCGATCGCGAGCGGGAGCACGACGAACCCGATCTGACCGATGCTGGAGTACGCGAGCACGCCGTCCAGGTCCACTCGACTCACTGCCCCCACACCGCCGAGGACGATACTCGCCGCGGCCATCACGAACATGATCGGGCCGAAGAAGGCGAGGAAGGAGTCGCCGCCGAACCCGGGCAGCGAGAGGCCGGCCGGGAGGCTCGCGGCCGCGAAGACGGTGAAGTAGAGCCGGATGATCGCGTAGATGCCGACTTTCTTGGTGACACCAGCGAGCATCGCCGACACCGGAGCGGGCGCGGCGCGGTAGGCAGCGGGTACCCAGAACTGGAAGGGGACGATCCCGGCCTTGAGCGCGAACACCGCGAACAGAATGGCGGCGATCCCCAGGACGGGAACCGGGTCGATGCCGAACTCCGCGGGGTTGGCGAGCCGGCGGGCCATGTCGGCCATGTTGAGCGTGCCGGTCGTCGAGTAGAGCCCGCCGATCGCGAGCAGCATCACCGCGCTTCCGATCAGATTCAGTACGGTGTACTGGAGCGCCGCACGGGTGTGTTCCGGCCCCGAGTAGAAGACGACGAGCACGTAACTCGACAGCAGCATGACCTCGAACCAGACGAACAGGTTGAAAATATCACCTGTGAGGAACGAGCCGGTGACACCGACCACCAGCAGGTGGTACAGCGCGTGATAGGAGAGCTGCTGGCCGTACTCGCTCATGTATCCGGCGGAGAAGACGGCCGCGGCGAGCGAGACGACCGCCGTGAGCCCGAGCATGAACACCGAGAGCGCGTCGGCCACGAGGGTGATGCCGAACGGTGCGCGCCATCCCGAGAGCTGGTAGACGAGGATCGACTGGTCGGCGACGGCCGCGACGAGCAGCGCCACGCTCGCCGCGTAGCCGAGCGCACCTGCGAGGCTCACCGCACGCTGGGCGCGCGAGAACCGACGGAGCAGGAGGGTCAGGACGGCAGTCACGAGCGCGACCAGCAGCGGCGCGATAACGACCTGGGCGGCCATTCAGACCTCGCCTCCCGTCTCGCCGAGCTCGTCGAGGTCGATCGTGCCGTGTTCCTCGTACACCCGGTAGGTGAGCACGAGCGCGAACGCAGTAGTGCCAAAGCCGATGACGATAGCGGTCAGCACGAGTGCCTGCACCAGCGGGTCGGTGACGCTGCCGGGGTTCGCTGGCGGTCCGTGACCGACGATCGGCACGGTACCAGAAAGCCCACCCATCGTGACCAGGTAGACGTTCGCGGATTGGGCGATGATGGTCACGCCCCAGACGACCCTGACGATGTCTCGTCGGAGGACGAGAAAGGTCCCGACCGTGAACAGGAGACCGAGCACGCCCGCGAGCACGAACTGCGTCATTCCGCACCCACCACCGCGAGGATCGTGAGGAGTGCGCCGACGACCACGAGATACACCCCGAGATCGAAGACGAACGCGCTCGCGACCTCCAGCTCCTTGTAGAGCGGAAGATCGTGGAGGAAGACTACGGCCTGGGTGAGGAACGGCTGGCCGAGCGCGATGGCGGCGAGACCGCCCGTAATCGCGAGTCCGAGCCCGGCCGCAAAGGCGAGCCGGTAGTCGGAGACGATCGTGGGTCCAGCGGCGGTCGTGGGTGTGCCACCGCGATCGAGGAGTTCGGTCTCCACGAAGTCCAGCCCGTAGATCACGTACAGCAGCGCGAACGCCGCCGCCGTGAGCACGCCCGCGATGAACCCACCTCCCGGAAGGTTGTGGCCCCGGAACAGGAGCGCGATCGCGGTCAGCAGGATGAGCGGGAACACCACTCTGGTGACGGTCTTGGCGATCACCGTGGTGTCGGCGTCGGGGGCGCTCACGACGACTCCCCCCGGCCGCGCATGGCGATCAGCGTGAGTACCGACAGCGCCGCCATCGCCACGACCGCAATCTCGCCCATCGTGTCGAACGCTCGGAAGTCCACCAGAATGACGTTGACGATGTTCCCGCCGCCGCCGAACTCCGTGATGAGAGGACCGTGTTCTTTCGGCACCGGCGCGCGCTCGATCAAGAACTCCGCGATCACGTCGTTCGGACTCGCGGCGGTCGCCACCAGCACCGTCGTGAACACCGTCGCGCCGACCCCGGTCGCGAGGACGCCGTCACGGATCGCCCGTGACCGGTTCAGGTCGCCGTAGAACGCGGGGAGTTTGTCGAGCACGAGGAGGAAGAGCACCAGCACGAGGGTCTCGACGGCCAGCTGGGTGAGTGCGAGATCGGGTGCGTTCGAGAGCACGTAAAACAGCGCGATCATGAATCCGAGCACCGAGAGCGTGAGCACGCCCGCGACGTGGGAGGGAGCGACGCCGACCGCGGCCGCGCCGATGACCGCCACCGCGAGCACGATCACGACCGGGAGCGCGATGGAGAGCCCAGTAAAGGGGGGCAGCGAGACGCCCGCCGCAAGATAGCCACCGAGCGCGAGCAGGCTGGTCGCGGCGAGCGTCCAGATCGCGTACGTCCGGAAGTAGCCGGTCTGGACTCGCGGGAGCGAAAGCGCGCTCGCGTGTTCGAGACCGTCGACCGCGCCGTCGTAGTACCAGTTCGCCGAGAGCGGGCCGCGACTCAGCCACCGGACGCCATCGCGGATGCGGTCGTAAAACGGCGACGCCGCGATACCGACGGCGATCGTGATCGCGCTCATCACGACTGCGGGTTTGAGTTCGGTCGGGAGGTGGACGCTCATCGTGTGGGCCTCACCGGCGACCGTGCCCTCGAACGCCGACTGGACGATCGTATCGACGGCGAGCTGGGGATCGATCCCGACGACCGCGGCGAGCGCCGCGAGCACGGCCGGCGGCGCGACCAGCAGAGCGGGCGGGGAGTGGACCTCGCCGAGCCCGGCGGGTTTTTCTCCCATGAACAGCCAGAGGAACCGAATGGAGTAGAGGAAGGTGAAGACGCTTCCTACTACTGCGACGATCGGGTACAGCCACATGAGTCCGCCGTCCGTGTGGGCGACCTCGTAGGCCGCCTCGAACAGGAGTTCCTTGGAGTAAAAGCCGTTGAACGGCGGGAGGCCGGCCATTCCGAGCGCCGCGATCGCCGTGATGACGGCGGTGATCGGGAGGTCGTGGCGGAGGCCGCCGAGTTCGTCGATCGCTCTGGTGCCAGCCTCGTGGGCGACGATCCCTGCGACGAGAAAGAGGGTCGCCTTGAACAGCGCGTGATTCAGGATGTGGAATACACCTGTTTCCGCGCCGAGCTGGTTGGCGAAGCCGAAGCCCGCGGTGATGAGTCCGAGGTGGGAGGCCGTCGAGTACGCGAGGAGTTCCTTGATGTCGCTCGCGCCGACGGCGAGCAGCGCCGTGACGGTCATCGTGACGAGACCCAGAGTGCCAAAGAGCAGCATCCACTCCTCGCCGACGAGCAGCGGTCTGACCCGGCCGATGAGGTAGACGCCGGCCTTGACCATCGTGGCGGAGTGGAGGAACGCCGAGACGGGCGTCGGGGCCTCCATCGCGTTCGGGAGCCAGAGGTGGAATGGAACCTGTGCGGATTTGGCGGCCGCGCCGATCGCGATCAGTCCGAGCACGGGCACGAACAGTCCTGTCTCGCGGAGCGCGGCGCGGATCGCATCGGCGTTCGCGATCAGCGAGTCGGGCGTGCCGACGAGGGTGAACGTCGCGTTCGTGAGCGCCTCGCCGGAGACGTAGTTGAGGAGGAGGAAGCCGACGAGCATGAACAGTCCACCCGAGACGGTGATCAGCATCGACTTCCGGGCGGCGTACAGCGAACTCGCGTCATCGCGGTAGTGGCCGATCAGGCCGAACGAGGTGATGCTGGTGAGCTCCCAGAAGACGAACAGCGAGATGAGATCGGACGCGAGCGCGACTCCGAGCATCGAGCCCATGAACGCGAGCAGGGTGGCGTAGTAGCGCGCCTGCCCGGGTTCGTCGTGCATGTAGCTCCCGGAGTAGGTGAAGATCAGCACCCCGATCCCGCTGGCGAGCAGCGCGATCAGCAGCGAGAGCCCGTCGAGATACAGCGTGAGCGAGACGTCGAAGGTGGGTATCCACGGAACTGAAACCGTCCCCTCCGCACCGTACTGACTCGCAACGAGGCCGAACGAGGCGAGCGCGACCGCGGCCGCGACGTACGCGACGCGTTCGCCGAGCACGCGATACAGCGGGAGGACGACCAGCGCGCCGAGAAAGGGCAGTCCGAGTGCGGCGAACAGCACCGCAGCCACCGGCTCGGAGCCAGCTTGGGCGACGCTGCCGATTCCGAGTTGGCCGACCGTCGGGGCCACGGGGAGCGCGGCGAGCGTCGCGAGAGACACACCTCGAATCAGCCAACGGCGAGACTTAATCGTTCTCAAATCCGTCCTCACCGGATCGTTCGTGACATACGCCTCATCGAGATGGATCACTCGGATCGAGCGAGTGTGTCGACGAGCGACGTAGCCCGACAATGATATCTCCAACCACCGGGCGAAATATTATATAGGATATTGCGCAACTCGTGGCCCACACCAGCGCGAAACGAACTCCGGCGGCGGCAGCAGCCGAACGGTTGGAACGCGTCGAGAGCCGCCGAGTCCGTGGCTGGTGGGTGAGCGAAACCAAAATGAGAGAACGAATCAACGAACTTCGATCGGATTCACGTGCAGTCAGCCCAGTCATCGGTGTCGTCCTGATGATCGCTGTGGTCGTCATCCTCGCCGCCGTGGTGGGCGCGTTCGCCACTGGCGTTTTCGGGAATCAGCAGGATGCACCACAAGCCACCTTCACCTATGATAGTGGTACGATAACGATGGGCGGAGGAGACACGCTAAACGGCGCAAATATCTACACTGTCGTGGACGGCACTCGACAGGACGCTGTGGGCGGCGATGAAATCACGGCTGGTGCTCAGATTGCGACTGGTCTGAGTCCCAGCGAATCTGTGAGCGTTGTTTACGATGACGATGAGGGTAACTCGGCGACGCTCTTCAGCACCGATGTGAGTGGCGGCGGCAACAACCAAAACTCCTAACTAAGCCGTTCTCGCTTCCCTCATCTGGAGTGAGCTGAACGACGCGGTGCAATTCCCATTTTTCGGCGGCGATAACGGACAGCTGGCGAACCAAGGAGGGCCGAACCGATCGTCTGCACTACTCCCGCAATCGCTCGCGTTCGCGATACTGATCCTCGACGGTTTCGATGGACTCGGTATCGAGGAGTCGCTCGACTTTTCGCTCGAACTGTTCGTCGGTGAGCTCGCCGCGGGCGTAGCGGTTTCTGAGCGTTTCGAGGGCGTCTTGGTTGTCGGTCTCCGGTGGGTCACTGGACGATTCGTCGGCCGTCCAGCCACCACCGGTCCAGCTGTCCTCCCAGTACTCCTCGTCCGTCCAGTCCTCGTCGGCGTGTTCCTCCCAGTCCTCGTCGTCGCCGAACAGCATCGAGACGACCGGGACGACGACGATGTAACCGAACAGCAGCGCCGCGAGCCACCAGCCCTGACCGGTGAGCATGGCCGCGAGCCAGACCCCCGTCACCACCGTCGAGGCGATCCCCGTGGCGTTCTGTCGGAACCGCTCGCGTGGCGTCGTGGCCATATGATCGAGGGTTGACGAGCGGGCGGTAAAAACCCATCTCTCGATGGGGCCAGGCGTCGATACTACCGATGGGTTAGCGAGCGTGGCGCACGACCGACGACCGTCAAGTTTTACCGACGAGTCGGTGTATCGGCAGCATGAATCAGCTTCGGGACTCGCTGCTCGACGCGCCGATCATCGAGAAGGAAGGGTATCACTACTTCGTCCATCCGATCAGTGACGGCGTCCCGATGCTCGAACCCGAACTCCTGCGCGAGATCGTCATCAAGATCATCCGGAAGGCCGCGCTCGAAGACGTCGACAAGATCGTGACACCCGCCGCGATGGGCATCCACATCTCCACGGCGACCTCGCTGATGACCGACATCCCGCTCGTGGTGGTCCGCAAGCGCCAGTACGGGCTGGATGGTGAGGTCGCGCTCTCGCAGGTCACGGGCTACTCCGAAAACGAAATGTACGTCAACGACGTCGACGCGGGCGATCGGGTCCTCCTGCTCGACGACGTGCTTTCTACTGGGGGGACGCTCCGCGGGATCACCGGCGCGCTGGAGGAGATCGGCGCGGAGATCGTCGACGTCGTCGCAGTCATCAAGAAAGAAGGCGGCGGCAACGAACTCGACGACAGTCCGTACGACGTGAAGACCCTGATCAACGTCGACGTCGAGGATCAGGAAGTCGTCATCACCGATCCCCACGGCGACGGCTGAGGCCCCGATCGTACGGGATCGATCGATGCCGGTCTCTCGTTTTCGAGCAGCGACGGCGGACCCCTCGTTCGGTCGAAGGAGTTCGACGAACCGCCGGCGGTGATCGTCAGTCGGCCCGGAGGTCCGCGACGTCCTGCAACGGTGCCTCGTTCTCGGTGAGGAAACACGAGGCCTGGTGGTTCGTCCCGCGGTCGGTCAGTTCGGGTTTCGATTCCTCACAGGGCGTGGTGAACGTCGAGAGCAGCTCGCCCGCCCGATCGCGGTCGCCCGCGACGAGCCGATCGAGCGCCTCGGCGAGCGTGTCCTCGGCCGACCGATCCGAGAGCGTCTCGGGGAGGTCGAACTCCGTCCGGAGTTCGCGTTCGAGCTTCGCGTCGGAGACCGTATCCTCGCCGTCGCTGTCGGTGTCGAGCGCGCGTCGCGTCTTCGCGACGTCGACGCTACCCTCGACGACGCGATCCCGGAACGTCAACAGCGCCCGCCAGTGTGACTGTTCGAGATCGTACTCGTCGGGCTGTATCACCCGGTGACACCGCGTGTGGAACCGACAGCCGTCGGGCGGATCGGTCGGACTCGGTACCTTCCCTTTCAGTTCGATGTCCTCGCGGGTGTTCCGGGGGTCCGGGGTCGGGATCGCCGAGAGCAACGCCTCGGTGTAGGGGTGTTGGGGGTCCGCGAAGATCTCCTCGGTCGACGCGATCTCGACGATCTCGCCGAGATACATCACCGCAACCCGGTCACAGACGTCCCGAATGACCGAGAGATCGTGACTGATGAACAGCACCGAGAGACCGTACTTCTCCTGGAGGTCGTTGACCAGCGAGAGGATCTCCGCCCGAATGGAGACGTCGAGCGCGCTCACCGGCTCGTCGGCGATCATGAGATCGGGGTTGAGCACCAGCGCCCGCGCGAGCGCGATGCGCTGTTTCTGACCGCCCGAGAACTCGTGGGGGTAGCGATCGTAGTCGTCCGCCGAGAGGCCGACGTCTTCGAGCAGATTTCCGACGATCGCCCGGCGGCGCTGTTTGTCGGTCATCCCGTGGACTTCGAGGAGTTCGGCGATCGACGCCCCGATGGTCTGTCGCGGATCGAAACTCGACGACGGGTCCTGGAAGATCATCTGGGCGTCCCGGCGAAACGCCTTGAGCTGCCTGTCGTCGAACTCCGTGACGTCGTTCGTCGCAGGCTCGTCCCCGGAAGTCCGGCTGTCGTCGTATCCCTCGCCGTTGAACAGCACCTCACCGCTGGTCGGCTCCTCCAGCCGGATGATCGACGACGCGGCGGTCGACTTCCCACAGCCGGACTCGCCGACCAGCCCGAGCGTCTCGCCCTGTCCGATGTCGAAACTGATCCCGTCGACGGCGCGGGCGGCCCCGACCTGCTGCGAGAGGACGCCTTCCTTGATCGGGTAGTGTTTCTTCAGGTTGCGGACCGAGAGCAGCGGGTCAGTCATCCGCCAACCCTCCTGGCGAGTTCGACCAGCCGCCATCGTCGTCCTCGCCCGTGATCACCGACGCGTCGCGCCCGCCGTAGTAGTACACACACGAGACGCTGTGACTCGCCGAAAGCTCCGCCTCCTCTGGCTGATCACCCTGTGTACACTCGTCGACGGCGTACTCACACCGGGGTGCGAACCGGCAGCCGTCGGGCGGATCGGTCGGGTTCGGTAGCGTGCCCTCGATCCCGCCCGCGGCGCGGTCCCCGCCGGGGAGACAGTCCATCAAGGCGCGGGTGTACGGATGCGAGGGCGACTCGAAGATCTCGTAGACGTCGCCGCGCTCCATCACTTTCCCCGCGTACATCACGACGACTCGGTCCGCGATCTCGGCCACGACCCCGAGGTCGTGGGTGACAAAGAGGACGCTCATCCCGAACTCTTCTTGGAGATCGTCGAGCAGCCGGAGGATCTGGGCCTGCACGGTCACGTCGAGCGCCGTCGTTGGCTCGTCGGCGATGAGCAGGTCGGGGTTCGTGACTAGCGCCATCGCGATCATGACGCGCTGTTTCTGGCCGCCCGAGAACTCGTGGGGGTAGTCGTCGAGCCGGGCGGCCGCGTTGGCGACGCCGACCCGGTTGAGCAGATCGACCGCGCGCTCGCGGGCCGCCTCGCTGGAGACGTTCTCGTGGACCTGCACCGCCTCGGTGATCTGCCACCCCACGGTGTAGCAGTGATTCAGCGCATCCTGTGGGTTCTGGAAGATGTGGGCGATGTTCTGCCCCCGGATCTCCCGGAGTTCGGACTCGCTCATCGACGCGATGTCGCGGCCCTCGAACCGGACCGTGCCGTCGACCGTACCGGGCGGCGACGGGATCAGGCGCGTGATCGATTCGCTCGCGACGGTCTTTCCAGACCCACTCTCGCCGACGATACAGACCGTCTCGCCGCGGTTGACGTCGAAACTGATCCCGTCGACGGCGGTGAGGAGTCCGGCGTCGGTCTCGAAGGTCGTGGTGAGGTTCTCGATCGAGAGGAGTGGTGTGTCCGTTGTCATCTTTCAGCCTCCGCCTGGGTTTCTGGGTCGATCGCGTCGAGCACGGCGTCGCCAAGGAAGTTGAAGGCGAGAATGGTGAAGAACAGCACGAAGCCGGGCATCAGGGTGATCCACGGCGCAAAAGAGAGATCACCGCGTCCGGCGGCGATCAGCTGGCCCCACGAGGGGACCGTCGAATCGCCGAGGCCGAGGAAGGCGAGCTGGGCCTCAAACAACAAGAATCCCGGAATCAGTAGCGTGAGGTCCGTGATCCAGCTGCTCGCGGTGTTCGGGATAATGTGGCGGCGGATGACCTGATAGGTGCTCGCGCCGCTGAGCTGGACCGCCTTGATGTACTCCTCCTGGCTCTTCGCGAGCGCGTTGCTCCGCACGTACCGCGCAGTTCCTTCCCACGCGAACAGCCCGAACAGGAGGATGAAGAGAGTCAGACTCCCGCCGAAGATGTAGAGGATGAGCAAGTAGAGGATGAACGTCGGGAACGACTGCTGGATGTCGACGTATCGCATCAACACCTCGTCGACGAGGCCGCCCATGTACGCGGCGGTGGTCCCGACCGCGGTGCCGATGGTCAAGACCATCAGCGTGGCGATGAACGCGATCTTCATCGTGATCTGCATCCCGTAGACGATCATCTTGAAGATGTCACGGCCGTTCTGGGTAGTGCCTAGCGGGTACTGCCACGTCCCCTGACACGCACCGTCGACGATCGGGCCGGCGCAGTTGATGACGTACTGACGGCTGATCTCGAAGCCGACCGGTGGCTGATACTTCGTGAACAGTTGGACCTCCGGTGCCGAGATGAACAGCGGTCCGAGAAGCCCGCCGACGAAGACAGCAGCGAGGAAGACGAGGCTGAGAACCGCGGGACGATTTTTCCGGAACTGTTGCCAGTAGTACCGCGTCATCCGGGCGTTCTGGTACAGCGGCAACACGCCGTAGAACCCGAACAGGACGATCGAGATCGCGAACAGCCAGTCGAGGCCGGTGACGTCGTAGTTCCAGCCGATCGCCGCGAACGTCGGGGTGTCGCCCGGCACGACGAACAGGTCGTACAGGATCAGCGCGAAGATCGCGCCGAGGACGGCAGCGACGCCCTTGAAGTTCGCCGAGAACGCGCGGCTGCTCCCGCCGGCGACGTCGTTCCAGTCCACCGAGTCGAATCGTTGTGAAGGTTCGTCAGTAGCCATTATCGATCATCGAAGTCGATCCGTGGGTCGAGCACGGTGTATGTGAGGTCTTGAACGAGGTTCGCGATCGTGGCAACGAACGTGAAGAACAACACGAACCCCAGCACGACGCTCGTGTCCTGTGCGATGAGTGCACGGTAGCTCAGCCGACCGATCCCGGGGATCCCGAAGACGATCTCGACGAGCAACGACGACCCGGTGAACAGCGCCAACAGCTGGCTGACCATCGTCGTCGACAGCGGCACCATCGTCGGCCGGAGGACGTGTCGCGCGTAGATCCTGAGCTTCGAAACGCCCTTCGCGTTCGCAGTCTTCACGAAGTCCGCGTTCATGAACGCGGCCGACTCGTTGCGCGAGATGCGCATGATCCCGCCGATGGAGCCGGTCACCAGCACGAACACGGGTATCGCGAGCTGTCTGGCGTTCTCGAGGCTGAACACCGGCACGCCGGTGTTGTATATCACCGGGATCCACCCGAGTTCGACGCCGAAGATCAGCAGGAGGATGATCCCGAAGAAGAAGTTCGGAATCGCGTACCCGAAGAAGGCAAAGCCCGTCGCCAGGTGATCCTTCCAGCTGTACTGGTTGGCCGAGGAGTACAGCCCCACGATCGGGCCGATGACGATCACCAGCAGCGTCCACGGGATCGAGTACTGTGCCGTGTAGTACAGCGCCCCGAGGATCGCCTGGATCACCGGCTGACTCCGGGTTTCCGACCAGCCCCAATCGAGGGTGTAGACGCTGGTGACGTAGTCGATGTAGCGCTGGTAGAGTGGGGCATCGAGTCCGCGGAGCTGGCGTGCTCGCTCCGCAGCCTCCTGTGCTGCCGCCGGATCGCCGCCCTGAAGCGCGACCTGAGTCGCTGCCTGAGCGATCTCGGGGTTGGGTGCGGCGGCCAACAGCGCCCACGTTATCGAGACGATGATGAACGTGACGATGAAAGACCAGCCGACCCGGCGTGTGATATACCATCCTAGTCCCATAGTGAGGGTGTCTCGTACATTGATTGAAAGATCGTCGAGTGGGAGTCTGCGATCGGGGTCGCTACGTCAGCCGTTGCGGTGCCACGTCGAGAAGTCCCAGCCGCTGAAGAAGTTCTCCTGTGGGCCGTCGATTCCCGTCGCGTAGCCGGTCGTGGCCGCGGGGAACGCGAGCATCCCCATCGGCTGGTCCTCGGAGATCTTCGCGAAGATCTCGTTGAAGATAGGCTGGAGTTCCTCCTCGCTCGTCGCGCTGCTGGCCTGTTCGAACAGTTCGCTGGCGTTCCAAGAGGGGTAGTAGCCGTACGGGTTGTACGCCGAGTCCTTCTGGAAGAACACGTTCGCGGTGGTGGGGTTGAGCGGATAGGTGTTGAGACCGAAGACCACCGACATGTCCCACGGGTTGGCGCTCGTGACTTCGCGCGGCCCCGCGTTGTTCGCCCCCGCACTCCACTCGTACTGGTCGGGGTTGTCCGGGATCTGCTGTTGCCAGTACTCCCGCGAGAACTGGGCACCCTGGATCGCCGAAACGCTGACGTTGATGCCGGCGTTCTGCTTGAACTCCTGGGCGATGAAGTCGGCCATCGACCGCTCGGTGGGCTGGCCGGCGCTGTGATAGAGGGTGAGGTTCACCGTCTCGCCGCTCGGGTTCTTCAACATTCCGCCGCTGTAGCCGTAGTCCGTGTCCGAGATGGCTTCCTTGATGCGACTCTGGGTTGCCTCCGGGCCGTACAGATCGCCCGTCCCGAACTCCATGATGTTGCTCGTGTCGTCGGGGTACCACTTCGACCACTGGGGCTGCCACGTGTACTCGACATCGGCGAACCCACGGAAAACGCCCTTGACGAGGCGCTGTTTGTTGACGGCACAGCCGAGACCCTGCCGGAACTTCTTCTTCCGGAAGAGGTTGCCCGGCCCCGCGTTCCAGCCGTTGTCGCGCATGTTGTACACGCAGACCTCGTTGTACGGCTGCGGGATGACGTAGACGTCGGTCCGTTCGAGGTTGCGGAACTTCGAGACCCGGTTCGGCGGCACTGCCGCCGAGTCGGTCTCACCGGCTTCGAGCGCGGCGAGTCGGGACTGCTCTTCTTGGACGATCTGAACTTCGAGCGTGTCGAAGTACGGTGCCTTGCTGAACTGCTCGGGCACGCCTTCGGCATCCCGGAGATAGTAGTTCTCGTTTCGTTTGAAGGTGAGGCTGCTCGAACGGTTCCGGCTGTCAAGGGTGTACGCCCCCATGTTCCCGGCGAACCCTAGCCCGAGAAGCTCCTGCTCTTTCCGGAGTCCGTCGGCGTTCTGCTCCTCGACGTAGGGCTGCATCAACTCCTTCGGGATGGGGTACAGCAGCGGGTCGTACGTCTCGGGATACAGCGCGTTCGGGTTCGGGAGTTCGATCTGGAACTCGTAGTCGCCCGTCGCCTCGACGTTGACCTCGCTCGGCCACGACGAGGCGTCCGCGGTCGCGGCCCACTCGCTCTGGTGGAGCTGAGTGACCTGATAGACGAAGTCCTCCGCGGTGACCTCGCCGTAGTCGCCACCGAACTCGAGGTTCTCACGGAGTTTCGCGACCCACACGTTCCCCTTGTCCGTCGTCATGTCGTACAGCTGTTGGAAGTACTCCGTGCCCGGTTTGAAGCCGTACGGATAATCGAGCGCGTAGCCGATCAGGTCGCCAGCACCGTCTTCCGTGTTGTACAGTGGGTTCAGCGTCTCCGGCGAGGAGGACACGACCGTGCTGTACGTCCCGCCAACCTCGGGGACACCACCGCTGGAGGTTCCGCCGCTCTGGTTGCCGGACTCGTTCCCGCCGCCGAGCGCCGAGCCGTTCGTCGCGTTGGAGGGCTGACTGCCGTTCGATCCGTTGCCACCACCGGATTGGTCGGTGCCGTTGCCACCGCCGCTACCGTTACTACCGCCACTACAGCCGGCCAGTCCGGCAGCACCAGCGACACCGATCGCCTTGAGCCAACTGCGTCGATCGATTCGTTTGTGTTTCTCGTCACCACGTCGTGCGGGGCCCTGTGACATACGTACCTTTAACAGATATTGACCCTTATTGTTCTTGTGGATGCGGATGATGGGGTTATTTGTCGTGGGAATATTCTCTCGGTGACCAATGAGTCACACGAATGGCTGGCGTTTTTCCGGTATCCGGGAGTCTTTTTGATTACGTGGCCGTATCTAGGCTGATGGCAACTGCACTGTTCGTCGTCAGCGAGGAGGGCTACTGGGGCGAGGAATGTATCGAGCCGCTCACCAGCCTCTCGGATGCAGGCGTCGACGTCACCGTGGCCACGCCGAGCGGCGCTCCACCGGAAATCGACGAGCGATCGGTCGACCCCGACGAGGTCGGCGAGGAGACCGCCGAACACGTCATGGACGTCCACGAGAACGACGATCGACTCAACGATCCGATCCCGGTCGCCACCGCCGACGCCGACGACTACGATACGGTGGTGTTCCCCGGCGGTCACGGCACCGAGTGGGATATCAACCAGGACCGCCACGCCCGCACGCTGCTAGCCGAGACGGTCGCCGGCGACGATGGCACGGCGCTCGTGGTCTGTCACGCCATCGGCATCCTCGCGTTCACGTGGGACGAGGGTGGCGAGCGGATCGTCGACGGTCGAAACGTCACCGGCTTCCCGAACGAATGGGAGGAGGGTATCGTCGACGAGCACGACAGAATGCCCGACGGGCGGAAGCTCCCCTACTGGGTCGAGGACGAAGTCCGCGCGGCGGGCGCAAACTGGGACGCCGAACTCGACGCCGACACGAGCGTCACCGTCGACGGCGATCTCGTCACCGCCCGCGGTCCCGGCTCGTCGGCCGCGGCCGCCGAGACGCTCCTCGACGAACTGGCTATCGACGGATCTGCCTGAGCGGTCGAACGCTCCTTAGCCTTCAGAATCGAACTACTGCTGGCGGTGCTGCTGGCTGGTTTGCGGTCGAGTGGACTGCTGGGGAGTCGACTGTCGGTCGCCTCGCTGTTTGACAATCGCTTGCTGGTCGCCCCGCCGTTGGGTTTGCCCGACGTAGGCGAAACTCCCCAACGGGAAAAGCCGGTTTCGTCCCCGTTCTCGGTTTTCGTGATGAGGCCGTGCTCACGGAGTTCGAACTCGGTACACTGCCGAATGACGCTGTCGTTGGCGTCGGCGACGGTCAGTTCCACCATGTCCCCACACAGCGCCAGCACCGATACACGGTTGTCGTCAGTCGAGAACACCGGACGATCTGGACGTGTATCACGAACGCCCGCTCTGGCCCCGTCCGCACCGGTTCTGTCCGTGCCGGTCCTGCCCGCACCGATTCCGTCTGCGCTGGTTCCGCGCTCGTCGCCGCCGATCGTGTCGCCGGTTGGGGACAGCGCAGCCGCACCCGACGAACGATGGGTTTACACGCCGGCATGCCCGAAGACGGGTAATGGCGTTCGAGGAACTCCTCGAGGATCCGGTGGTACAGACGTACCTCCACGAGCTCGTCGGCCCGCGCGGGATGCCCGTCGCCGCTGCGCCGCCCGACGGCGAAGTGACCGACGAAGAGCTCGCCGAGGACCTCGGACTCGAACTCAACGACGTCCGGCGAGCGCTCTTTATTCTCTACGAGAACGATCTCGCGAGCTATCGTCGGCTCCGTGACGAGGACTCGGGCTGGCTCACGTACCTCTGGACGTTCGAGTACGAGTCGATCCCCGGTAATCTCCAGGACGAGATGGGGCGGCTGCTCGAAGCCCTAGAGGTGCGTCGGGAGTACGAACGCGACAACGAGTTCTACCTGTGTGAGGTCGACTCGCTCCGGTTCGAGTTCGGCGAGGCGATGGAGTTCGGGTTCGAGTGTCCCCAGTGTGGCTCCGAACTCGAATCGATGGAGAACGATCGGCTGATCGACGCGATGGACGAACGCATCGACGATCTCCGCGACACACTCACCATCCCTGCCTAATGGTCGTTCTTGCCACGAAATGTTACGTCGGAGGTGACGCCCGCGAGCGTGCGCTCACCGGACTGGGCTCGCTCGTCGACAACGCGATCGGCGAACTCGACGTCGCGTACGAGGTCGGCGTCCGCCACGACGACTTCCCGTCGGTGACCGTCGAGGGCGAGGACAAGGTTGCCGCACGGAACGTCCTCCGCGAGGAGTGGGGGGCGATCACGCCCGAGTTCGAGCCCGGCGAAACCTACACTGGGACCCTCGAATCGTGGGACGAGTCGGGATTCGTGCTTGATGCCGGTGAGGACATCCACGTGCCGGCCGACGAGATCGGGCTGGGTCAGGGGAGTCCCGAGCAGATCAGAACGCGGTACGGCCTCGTCCAGCATCTCCCGCTTCAGTTCGTCTACGGCGAGCCATCGCGGCTGGCCGACGACGAGCGCGATCGGCTGTACGACTGGACGCGCGGGGCCGGTCGGGTGAACGTCAACAGCGCGACCCGTGGAGAGGCGCGCGCGACCGTCAACCGCGCGGGCCACGCGAACGACATCGTAACCGTCGAGCGGATCGGGCTCCTCGAACAGAGCGTGATCTGTCGCGAGAACACCGATCCGCCGGGGCTGCTCGCGAGCATCGGTGGGTATCTGCCCGCCGAGCTCCTCTGTGTCGTGCCATGACGCGCCGGCGGCTGCTCGCGTTCGGGCTAGTGGTCGCGTTCGTCGCGCTGGCGGGCTGTTCGTCGGTCTTCGGTTCGGGTGGCGGGGACGCGGCCGCCAACGCGAGCTACGACTGGGAAACCAACGGGACGAACGCCACGATCAACGTCACCGGTGGACGCTACACAGCCGTCTATAACGTCTCGAACGAGTCGACGTTCCCGGTCTTCCAGCGCAACGAGCTCGGGCAGAACCAACCACTGCCGGTCTCCGCGCTCCAGTTCCAGTATCCGAACGGGACCGTCGTCACCCCGTCCGAATCGTCGGGGCTGAACGTCACGAGCGAGCGCGAGCGAGCGGTCATCAACCTCCCCGCGAAGAACGGGAAAGTCGCGTTCACCGCGTCGGCCCAGGGCAAGCGCTTGGGGACTCGGACGTTCGTCGAGGGAACGTACGAGGTCACGATCCCGAAGGGGATGCGGGTCGATTACGAGCCGCTCGCCCGCGTCTCGCCCGGCGGCTACACCGCCGATCGCACCGCCGATGATCGGGTTCGACTCACGTGGGAGAACGTCGATAGCAGCTCGGTCGTGGTGCGGTACTACCTCCAGCGCGATCTCTATCTCTTCATCGCTGGGGCGGCCGTACTGGTGCTCGTCGCGGCCGGCGGCGCACTCTACTACCTCCGGCAGATCAAGGAACTGGAGCGCCAGCGAAAGGACGTGGGACCGGACATCGACACCGGCAGCGTGGACGACGATGACGGTCCACCTGGATTCGGGTAGATCGCGCTCGTCACCGTTCATTCAGGGAGCGGTGGCGCGCGGGAACGCGTCGGGAGACGCGTGACTCGCGCGAGGTCTGCGCGAGCGGTGTGAGGCGTGAACGAAGTGAGCGTGGTTCGAGACGCCTTCGGCGTCTCGTCATTTCGGAAGACCGTCGGTCTTCCGACGAGTCGTCGAAGTGCTTTCGACACTTCGAGATCCCGAGAGAGCTTCGCTCTCTCGAACGACTTCGCTCTGACGGTGGATGACTGAGGGAGCGTAGCGAGCGAAGGAATCGGCTGGGAGGGAGTGGCCTGCGGCACTCGTTTGTCTCGGAACTCGCCCACGGCGCTCCGGCCATCGTTGGAACCCCTTCGACAGTACACCGTAGAATTTCGACGGCTGGCAGCGCGATCCGATGCCACTCAGGTCGGTAGCTCTTCGTGATCGACGCGGTAGATCGTCACGTCCTCGAACTCCCGAGCGACGCTGACGCCCTGGAGATCCGCGACCGAGATCGATCCGTACGCCGCGCGCTCGTTCGGCCCGATGTAGACGTACTGGACGTCGTACTCCGCGAGGAGTTCGGTCTGGACCGTGGGAGCGCCCTCGTAGATGGCCGCGACGTCCGCGACGCGCTCGTGGTAGGGGTCGGTCCCGCGATAGCCGACTTCGTGGTCCCAGCCGACGACCGTCGGCAGTCCCGTCAGACTGGAGGGTGCGTTCACCCAGCGGTAGGGCCGGAGAGTCCGCTCCTCGTTGCAGCCACACCCCGGGACCGAAACGATGTGGGGTTGGCCGGACCGGTTGTCGAGCCACGCGATGGCGGCCGCCTCGTCGGGGTGGGTCGCCGGGACGAACGCACGCGCGTCAAGCGTGGGGTCGTCGGCGCTCGTCATCGGGCTCTCACTGGTGAACTGATCGGTGAGCGCGAGGCCGCCGTAGATCGACGTCGAGAGGACGACCAGCGCGAGCAGCGCGCGACCGGCGACCCGCCATCGCCCCGCCATCGCGTCGGCAATCGTCCCTACGGGACGGGCGTCGACCAGCCACGCGGCCATCGCGCCCGCGGCAGTCGCGAAGAGCACCCAGACCTGCGCGTGCGTTTTGAACACCGTGTTGAACCGTCCCGGTCCCGCGTTCTCCTGGATGTAGACGAACTCGACCAGTAGGACGAGCCCTGCTCCGGCGACCAGCAGCACCGTCTCGTAGCCGACGGTTGGAACGAGTGAGTCGCCGGTAGCGACCCCGCCATCGGATTCGGCTGGGTGCTGTCGGCCGCTGTCGACGACCGTCGATCGAGCACCGCTCGATCCGGCGTTCCGTCGGGTGACGAGAACGAGCCAGCCGACGACCAGCAGCGGACCGAACACGCCGACAGCAGCCGCATCCGCGAGCAACGCGACCGCGATCAGGCCACCCGTCGCTGCGAGGGCTGCCAACTGGCTTCGTCGTGGGAGTTCCGAACGGGTGCGTGCGGCGAGGTACGGCACGAACACCAGGAGGAACGCACCGTAGACGAGCAGCAGCGGGCCGAGCGGGCTTCGGGCCGGAAGGAACGCCACCGCGCGGCCGCTCGCCGAACCGAGCCAGAACGGGACCGACCACACGAACCCGAGCACGAGGACGACCGCCGCGGCCGCGAGCGCGCTCACCGTCCTGCGAAGTTCCCGGCTGAGGCCGGTGTCGGTGGGCGAGCGCAAGCGACCCGCGATCCGCTTGGGAAACAGCGACACCGGATCGGCATCGGCGAACGTCAGCGCGAGCCACCCGATCCCGGCGACGGTCGGAAAGCTCCACGTGTTGACGACCGCGAGAAGACCTGCGAGCGGCGGCACAGCGCCAAACACGAAGAGTCGCCGTCGCCACACCGCGTCGGCAGGTGTCCGGTAGTACGCGAACCAGAGTCCCGCCGCGAGCAGGAGGAACGGCGTGCTCATCATGTGAGCGTGGAGATCGCCGTTGAGCCACGCGAAGAGTGGGAACTCGTTGACGGTGCCGGGAATGACGCGGCTCGCGTCCCAGTAGGTGAACGCCGTCGGTGACGCGGCGAGACCCCGAATTTCGACGCCGAGCCAGCCGGCGACCGATTCCGTCGCACCGTCGGGTAGCGCCCACAACACTGCCCGGCCAGCGGTTTCGAGGTTGCTCGCGAACCCGACGAGGAAGGCCGCGATCACACCCGCGGTGCGGGGTGATCGGTCGCGCTCGGCCGCGATCGCGCCCGCGAGCCCGTAGGCCGCGGTCACGACCATCGCGTAGAAGCCCGCGAGCGCGAGGTTGTACGCGTATCGGGGTTCGGTGAGCGTGAGCTTCGAGAGCAGCGTCGTGAGGAGATGGCCGCCGTAGTAGTAGCTGGCCGATTCGCCGGCGAACCAGACGTCCTCCGGTGGAAGGCGTGTCGTGCGCGAGAGCGACTTGAGGAGACCGAAATCAAGGAACTTCTCGCCACCGCCAGGGTGTACTGCTGGATCGACTGCCCGAGCTGCGATCATGAACAGAAAGGCGAGCCCGAACACCGCTATCGGGGCGAGCGCTCGCCGGCTGTAGATCTCGTCGCGATCGAGTCGTCGGAGCGCGATCGCCGACAGGCCCACGAGGACGGCGAGTCCGGCGACGAGGCCGAGGGTGAGCGAGAGATGACCAACCCAGTACGCCACGATGCCAACGATCGCAAGCGAGAGCGGCAACGCGAGGGCGGCCCCACGGTCGGGGAATCGGCGGAAACAGAGCGCGGCCAGCGGTGTGCCCGCCATGCCGAGGACGAGGAAGACGGCGAGCCACCGGACGACGAGACCGTACTCCATAGCCAAAGCCGGGAACCGGCGCATATTGCTCTTGTGGGATCGGCGAGCGACCAGATCGGAGACGAATCCGAGTCAGTGGTTCCGAACCCCTTTTGTCCGCGCCCGCGGAGGTGGCTCCATGCACCGGTCCGTCGGGGTCGTCGTGCCGGCCTACCGGCCCGACGTCGAGCGTCTCGCGACCTACGTCGCCGCGATCGACGAGCGCTGCGCCTCGACGACCATTCGGATCGAACTCGACGCGCCCCAGTCCGGGGTGGCCGAACGGCTCGCGGACCTCCCGGCGACCGTCGCTACGTCCCCCGATCGCCGGGGGAAGGGACGCGCGATCACCGCCGGATTCGAGGCACTCGACACCGACGTGCTCGTCTTCGCCGACGCCGACGGGAGCACGCCCGCCGACTCGCTCGCCGACGTGATCGCGCCAGTCGCGGCGGACGAAGCGGCGCTCGCGGTCGGCTCGCGTCGCCATCCCGATGCGACGATCGCACGCCACCGGACGTTCGCGCGCCGTCGGCTCGGCGATACGTTCGCATGGCTCGCCCGTCGTCTCGTCGATCCGCCGCTGTACGACTATCAGTGTGGCGCGAAGGCGATCTCGCGCGAGGCATGGACGACGATCCGCGAACACCTCTACGAGCCGGGGTTCGCGTGGGACATCGAGCTGGTGGCGATGGCCAACGCGTTCGGCTGTTCGATCCGAGAGGTCCCGATCACGTGGCACGACGAGCCCGACTCCACTGTGTCGCCCGTCGAAACGTCGCTCGCGCTCGCGAACGGCCTGCTCGCCGCCCGCCATCGTGCGGCGCTGGTCGCGGAGAGCTCACTTCACGACGCGATCGCCGCACGGCGCGAGGAGCCGACCGCGCTGGTCGACGCGGGCCGCCCCGATCGATGAGCGTGCGCTCGTTGCTGGCCGATCTCCAGGCATGGCTCGCGAACGGTCGAGTGACGAGACGATTTCTCGAACTGGTGTCGGCGGTGCGGTTCGGCAAGTTCGCCTCGGTCGGGGTCGTCGGCGCGCTGTTCGACGTGACGACCGCGACGGCGCTGCGCGAACTCGGCGTCTATCCCGAGGTCGCCGTCTTCGTCGGGATCGAGGTCTCGGTCGTCGTGATGTTCTTCCTCAACGATAACTGGACGTTCTCGGAGGAAGGGACGGGCGGCATTCGGCCGACGCTTCGACGGCTGGCCCGATCGAACCTCGTGCGTACCGGCGGTATTCTCGTCCAACTCGGCATGTTTCGACTGCTCTACCGGGCGATCGGGATCGACTTCGCCATCGCGGGCCTCGACGCCTGGTTCGTCGTTTCGAAGCTCGGCGGGATCGGCGCGGGCTTGCTTGTCAACTTCGTCGCCGAGAGCCTGTTCACGTGGCAGGTCCACACGGGGCCTGGCGAGGGATGAATCACAACCCTTAACCAACGGACAGCGATACGAAGAGGTAGCGGGATAGGATAGCCAGGAGATTCCGGCGGGCTCATAACCCGCAGACCGGTAGTTCAAATCTACCTCCCGCTATCCCACCTTTTGCTACGGTCGCTCTCTGCTCGCGGGCGCACGAGGCGGCGGAGCCGCCTCGAATCGCGGCGCGAAGCGCCGGCTGTAAGAGGTTCCTTCGGAACCTCTCTACTCGCAAAATCTGGACCAAAAGCCTTTGTCACCCCCTCCGGAAGAGCGAAGCTCTTCCGTGCTCTCGTTCGCTTCGCTCACGAGAACTTCGGGGGTTCCTCGGC
>NZ_JAQJDA010000027.1:0-39850 GCF_028617175.1 Halococcus sp. PRR34
CCCGTTTATAATTGGTGGGGGTTCCCCAGGGGGTTTGGGTTTTTTGTGGGTTCAGGCGGTGGGTGGGTGTTGGGTTTTTTTTTTTTTTTTTTTTTTTTTTTTGTGTGTTTTGGGTTTTTTTTTTTTTTTTTTTTTTTTTTGGGGGGGGGGGGGGGGGGCCGCCCCCCCCCCCCCGCGGAACTGCTTCGTATCCCATGAGCGTGTGCCCGCGTACGGTCCACGTCTGAATGCCACTTCGACCTCGACGTCGACGTATTTGCGGTGGAGATCCTCCGCAATCTCGAAGACCTTCTCGCCTTCCAGCGGAATGGCGCGGCCGCGCCATTCCCGCAGTTCTGCAACGATTTCCGGCTTCGTATTGGTTTTGAGCCGGCTCACGAAGTAGCCGCCGTTCTCGTCGATTCGGGCGAAGCGGCGGTACTTGAAGTACGCCAAATCGAGGATCAGCAACCGCCCTTCCAGCCACGAGCCCGTTTTGAACTCGGTGCTGTCGTGAGGACGCTCGCCAGTGATGGAGATTTTCTCGATGGTTTGGTCAGTAACGTTGTGGAGCAGGTGGAGCTTCGCTCCAGCCTGCTCCTCGCGGAGTCCCTGGTATTCCTCGCGCAGAAATCGATGTAGCCGCAGAATGGTTGCATCGGCGATCATCACGTCTCTGAAGCGCTCGAACTCGTCGCTCACGGTGTGTGGAACGGCGACCTCGTCGAGCGCGAACTCGACGAGGTCGCGGAGATATGCGGCAAACAGCGGTGTCAACCGTTGATAGAAACCGCCGGGCGAGAGCGTCTTGTCAGCAGTAGCGTTGTAGGCGCGACGGAACGCGGCGAGTGTTCGGCTCTCGCCTGCGGCGAAGCCGAACACGAGCGCCCAGACCAGTGCGGGAATCTGGATTTTGCTGTCGCGGTCGACCACGCCGACTGCCTCGGCGTGG
Organism: Halococcus sp. PRR34; assembly: GCF_028617175.1. Lineage (NCBI taxonomy): Archaea > Methanobacteriati > Methanobacteriota > Halobacteria > Halobacteriales > Halococcaceae > Halococcus > Halococcus sp. PRR34. The sequence goes on from NZ_JAQJDA010000027.1 coordinate 932, forward strand.
TCTTCCAGCGCAGTCGATGGAAAGAGCGTAGTGAGTCGGCGTTCAATCCGCCGTGAGGAGGGATCGGTAGCCATTACCTCACCCTCCTCATTCCGTTCACGAACCAACTTCGATACCGACCGCAGTCATGCAGTTTGTCTCTTAGCTAAAGACGGATGGTCGTCATTACATGTGAGATTCCGGCGTCGCTTCGCACCTCGAACGATTGCATCCGAGTCTTCACGCAGGGCTGCGCGGGTGAGAAATCGCGTGGCAGCGAGGACTTACTCACTTCCGTCCAACCGCGGCAGGTCGCCCGCGAACTCGCGGTTCATCACGTCCACCACGAACAGTTTGATCTCGTGGAGGAGCTCCTCACGGTCGGCGTACGAACGCACCGTCGTCTCCCAGCGTCGGGTCACCGAACCAATCATCGCACTCGAGAGGGAGTCCTCGTGGACGAACAGCACACGCTCTTGGCGGCTCGCCGTCACAGGATCAGTCTCGTCGTCCGCGTAGAACGCTTCGAGCACAGAGCCGGTTTCGATCCCGACACCCAGATTCCGGCCGACGTGCGGCGCGACGAATACCACTACATTGCTCGCGCGGGCGAATTCGATACTCTCTGATGTCGGCTAGCTAGATTTGTCATGCACAGACCGGATGTTCATTCTAACGCGCTCTCGTGTGTAGTAAACGAACGGCAGTCTCCATCATCCTTCCATTTCAGAATCAGATCAAAACAACACGAAATAAAGCGGCGTGAAACAGCGCCGCCGCTCACGAATCGGGCGAACATGGGAGAGGTCGGCGTCAGTCGGGTGGGTCGAGACCGTAGAATTGCTTCGCCACGGTCAGAAACTGGTTCGCGTCCACACGCGGCTCATACGTCTTGTTCTCGCCGTCGATGGCGAGCTTCACGAGGAGATCGACGAGTCGCCAAACGTTATACAGCACGCACGCGAACGCGAAGTTGAAGAACCGATAGTCACTCTCGGTCGAGGTGGTCCGCACCATGAAGTGCTTCTGCTTCTTAAACCCATTCTCGATACCCCAACGACGGCGATACCACCGGATTAGCCGCTCGATCATGTGGATAAATTCCTTCCCGTCCATCTGCTGATCGTCGGCATCACGCGCTGTCACGTAGGGGTGGTTCGTCTCGAAGACGACGGTTTCGCTGGTGTCTACGTCTCCGTCCTGCGCTTTCTCTTTGCGCTCTTCGGTTTCCTCTTCGCGCTGAATATCAGCGAGTAGCCGTGAGAACGACATGCGCTCGCTTGGTTCACCGTCCACGTCTTCGAACTCCCACTCACCGCACAGCTCCGTCCACACTTCTGAAAGGCTGTCGTCTTCGTCATCGTCGTCCGAGTTCGACTGCTGCGGGAGATAGATTTGCTTGCGTGTGGGCGTCCCGTCGTCGGACTCCTCCTCAATGACGTGGAAGCGTTTGCCGTTGCGGTACATCCACGCGATGGTCTCAGCCTCGTCGCTGCGGTCGAAGATGCGCGTCGGGTTGAGATAGTGAACACCGTACTCCTCGCAGGTCTCCTTTACTGGACCGCTATCGAATTCGCGGTCCATCATCACGAGGTCGAGATTGACCATCTCGGTCGTGTGTTCGAGCAATTTCTCCACGATCTCATCTTTCGATTGGCCTCGTTCGCGCGGGATGGCGTCGAGCACCAGCGGCACGTCCATCCCGACGATCTTGAGCACCGCCCACTGGTAGTAGTCGCTGCCGTCCTTGTACCCGAGGATATCGTCCTCGTGATCCTCTGAATCGCCGGTAAACGGAAATCCCTTGGTCACGTCGATGGCCGCCCAGAGTTTGCCGGTGAGTTCGCCGTTTTGTCGGGCGCGGGCGATGATCATCCGCGTGGTGTTCCGCAGCATTGAGCGAATTTCACCGACCGAGTGCTTGCCGATCTGATACCGGTGGGTCGATCCAGTTGGAATACGATCGCGTGTCGTATCGAGTGAGAACGAGGCTGGGCCGCTCCGGGCATACATGTCCTCGCGCATCCCCATGTAGGCGTGCTGCTCCCAGAAAGCGTTCTCGTGAATTTCCCAGTTCGGTCCTCGGTCGAGCGCGAACGCATCGCAGACGAACGGTTTCGCCTGCTGCCACACCTCGTCGGTTTTCTGTGCGAGCAGTTGGCGTTCCGGACAGTCAGCGGAGTCGGGTTCGCTCGCCTCGCTGGTGCTGACTCGCTCGGGTAATGAGACATCGCAGGCACGTGCGGCCTTCACAATCCCCTCAGCACACTCCTGTACGGTGTCACGTAGAGCCTCGCTGAAGCGGTGGTTCCACGCGCGCCAGAACGTCGATTGGTTTGGGAGCGTCTCGAATCCGAGTCCACGACGAAGTGACGGATTCGCCCGTAGGTGGTCGTGGAGGGCGGTCTCGTCCCAGCTGTTGATCCCTTCGATGATGAACGTCCGCACCAGTATCGCCATCGGATACGGTCCCGAGTACGGCGCTAACGAATCATACGCGGCAAACGTGAGGTGGTCAATCGGGAGCCGAGAGACCAACATCTCGATATCTGCGTAATCCGTCGCGCGTTCGCACTGCGACTGCGCGATGGTAGAGACATCCGCAACGAATCCGTCGAGAGCATCGTCCGACCCGTCAAGTTCGTCTTCGAAAAACCGGGTCTGTCCGTGATAATCGGTAGCGTCGACGACGAGAGCCGCCGCAACCATCTCCGTTGTGTCGTTCAGCCGGTTCGCGGCGGGTGATTTCGCGTCGCTACGTGCGTCCGTGTCGGGTGAATCCACGTCCGACTCTGACTGTGAATTCGCCCCCATGGCATCTGTCTCACCCGCAACCACGAGTCACCCGACAAGCAGACGGAAGGGCAGTGTCGCCCGTTCGATTACGTCCTGTGGTGCGGTGAGTGCTGTGCCATAGGTTTTGTCGGGTATAACGACCGTACCGCGGACGAGCATATAATCGGCCCGGTTTCCACTCTATGCCCCCGCTGGGTCTATCGTTGGGAGGGTTTGAATCGACCATCTCACACCACGTAGGCCCTTTTATTACTGAAGAGAGTCTCTCTTCACTCGAATACCAATGACTCTCGTTGTCGAGTTCGATCTGATCTCGGAGCGATTACCGCTAACAGCGGTTGCCGCTACTGCTCTGGACTCAACTCTCAGAATTGATGATATTCTGACTTCCGAGCACAGCCAGCCGGTGATTATCTTCTGGGTCGAAGGCGAGACATTCGATACCCTCGAAACGGCACTCGACGAGACAGCGGTGGCGACATACAGTGTCCTCGGAACGACACAGAATCGTCGTCTCTATCGCGTGGAGTTATCCGAACAACCGCCAGCCATCTACACTGAGTTCGTTCGATTGGATACCGCCCCAATCAACGCGACGGTCACGCCGACGGGATGGCGAGCACGTATCCGTTTTTCCGACCGTGAGGCACTCGCCGAGTTCCACGACTCCTGTGAAACGTACGATATTACGTTTCGACTCGACCAGATATTCGAAGCCTCACCCGAGACCGACGACGAGTATGGACTCACGCCAAAACAGCGCGAAACGCTGCTTGCTGCCCACGAAGCCAGCTATTTCTCGATTCCTCGGACTGGCTCCTTAGAGGAGATTGGGGCTGAACTCGGCGTGTCCGCACCGTCAGTTTCCGAACGACTTCGCCGCGCACAGGACCGACTCATTCGACATACTGTCGCTCTCGACGAACGGGGTTGATAAATGCCACAACGAGTTAGGCTCAACACTCGTTCACCTACGGGGCCTACTCATAGTTGTCATGGTGACCACTGACGCACCGATGCAGATCGATACTGATGCACAGATGTTCAAATACTACCGCCACGCTGTCGAGAAACACTGGGACCCTCATAACATCGACCTCGACGACGACCGCGAAAACATTGCCGAACTCGACGATGAAGAATTCGAGGGATTGAAGCGCGCACTCGCGCTGTTCGGTGCGGGCGAAGATGCCGTCGCGGAGGACCTCGCACCGCTGGCAGTCGTACTTGATGACTTCGAGGACCAGCTGTTCATCACGACCCAGCTCTACGAGGAAGCCAAACACTCGGACTTCTTCGACCGGTACTGGCGCGAAGTGATCCACGCGGCAGAAGATGACCGTGGGCAGGAACACTCCTCGCCGGCTGACGAGCGGTGGTTCTCGGACGAATACGACGAGCTGTTCGAGCGCAACGAGGCTGCAATGGCCAAACTGCTCGACGACGACACCGCCGAGAACCGCGCGAAAGCGTACTCACACTACCACATGACCGTCGAGGGAATCCTCGCCCAGACCGGCTACTACGGACTCACGCGCCAGTTCGACGAGGACACCTATCCTGACCTTCCCCATCTGCCAGGACTGGTCTCGGGTCTCACCTACATTCGCAGCGATGAAGGCCGCCACGTTGGCTTCGGGATGGCGAAGCTCAAGGAACTCGTCGAAACCGAGCGCGTACAGCCAGCCGTCATCGAGGAGACTGTCGGTGATCTCCTGCCGTTGGTGCAGGCGGCGATTCCGAGCTACGAGCGTGCCGGTGACGAAGGTGTCACACCGACAGAACTCACCGACTATGCGACGAACAAGCACGAACAGCGCATGAAACAGATCACTTCCGCGAGCGAACGCATCCCCGATGTCGAGGAGCTAACCTCGCTCGCCGACTGATGCCGAGCATAGCGATACGAGCCAGAACAAGCAACACGGGCCGCATCCCGTCTGCACATCCATAACATATCCGTAGGACATCCCATGTCACAGGCAACACAGACTGAGAAATCAACGATTTCGGTCGATGCGGAGTGGAATCGACTCTACCTCAACGGCGAACACTCGCCGGGCGACCGTGATTCGCTCGTGGTCGAAAATCCATCGACGCACGAGCAGATCGCCACGGTTCCGAAAGGAACCGTCGAAGATGTCAACGACGCCTACGAGATCGCCACAACCGCTCAGACAGAATGGGCGGAACGGTCACCGGGCGAGCGCGCGGCCATCATCTCCCGTGCGGTGGGAGTACTCCGTGACAACCGCGAGAGTATTCTCGAACTGCTGGCCGTCGAATCTGGGACCACGAAGACGAAGGGCGTGAGTGAATTCGAGAGCGCCGCCGGCATCACGCAGGAGGCGGCAAGCTTTCCGACGCGGATTTCTGGTGACCACCGTGCATCGAACATCGAGGACAAGGAGAATCTCGTCAAACGCGAACCCGTCGGCGTGGTGGGTGTCATCTCGCCGTGGAACTTCCCGCTCCATCTCTCGATTCGGGCGGTCGCGCCGGCGCTCGCGGCCGGGAATGGCGTCGTTCTCAAACCCGCATCCGACACGCCGATCACCGGTGGATTGCTCATCGCGCGCGTCTTCGAAGCGGCCGGTCTGCCCGATGGTCTCCTCAATGTCGTTCCGGGGAGGGGCTCAGAAATCGGTGACCGGATGGCTGGGCATCCCGCCGCTGGTGTCATTGCGTTCACCGGGTCGACAGCTGTCGGTCGTCAGGTCGCAAAACAGGCGGTCGACCATCTCGCGTATCCTGCGATGGAACTCGGTGGAAACGGCCCACACGTCGTGCTCGACGATGCTGATGTCGAGAAGGCAGTCGACGCTGGCGCGTTCGGTACGTTCCTCCATCAGGGGCAGATCTGTATCTCTATCAACCGCCACCTCGTCCACGAATCGCTCTACGACGACTACGTCGAAACACTCACCGAAAAGGCGGCCTCCCTCCCTGTCGGCGATCCGACCACGGAAGAGACAGTCATCGGGCCGATCATCAACGAGAGTCAGCGCGATCAGATGCTCGGGTACGTCGAAGAGACAGTCGACGCGGGTGCAACGCTCGAAGTCGGCGGTGAAGCCGTCTCGCTCGACGATATCGACGGCACGACGACACAAGCTGGGGACCTCGATACAGCGACCACGCTCGGCGACGCCAATGGATCGTTCGTGCTCCCGACGGTGCTCTCGGGGGCGACCAACGAGATGGCAGCCGCGTGTAACGAACACTTCGGACCGATTGCACCAGTGATTCCGTTCGCTGACACCGATGAAGCGGTCGAACTGGCGAACGACACCGACTACGGACTCGCCGCGTCAGTGTACGGCAACGACATTGGTCGTGCCCAGCGGATTGCCAACCGAATCGATGCCGGAATGGTTCACGTCAACGACCAGCCAGTGAACGACGAACCACACGTTCCGTTTGGTGGCTACAAATCATCAGGTATCGGTCGGTTCAACGGCGAGTACGTTCTCGATGAGTTCACCCAACCGAAATGGATCTCGGTTCAGAACGAACCTCGGGAGTACCCACTCTAACATGAAAGCGATCGAAATACGAGAGTTCGGCGGGAGCAGCGTTCTCGAATCAACGGACAACGAAGTTCCCGAACCCGGTTCGGGAGAGGTTCGGATCGCGGTCGAAGCCGCAGGCATCAACTTCGCAGATATCATGCAGCGCCGCGGCCACTACCAAGGCGGTCCGGAACCACCGTATGTGCCAGGAATGGAAGCTGCTGGCACAATCGATGCGGTCGGCGATGGTGTGGATAGGGAAATCGGTGAGCGGGTTGTCGCCATGAGCGAGGAAACATATGCCGAGTACGTCACCGCGAACGAGACCGCCCTCTTCGACATACCCGAATCGATGAGCTTCGCAGAAGCTGCGGGCTTTCCCGTACAGTTTCTGACTGCCCACAACACTCTGTTCGAGCGAGGCGGACTGGAGGAGGGCGAACGCGTGTTGATCCACGCGGCGGCAGGCGGCGTCGGTACCGCGGCGACCCAACTCGCAAGCGAAGCCGGTGCGGAGGTATTCGGGACGGCAAGTACGCAGGAGAAACTCGATCTCGCCGAACAACTCGGCGTGGATCACACGATCAACTACACTGAGACGGATTTCGCCGAGGAAGTGAACGAACGCACCGACGATGAGGGCGTTGACCTCGTGCTCGATGGTATCGGTGGTGACACCACCGCACAGAGCCTCGATTGCCTCGCACATTTCGGACGGATGGTCTCGTATGGCGCGGCGAGCGGCCAACCCGGCACGCCCGACACCAGCACGCTCTTGTTCAATAACCACACTATGTACGGATATCACCTTGGACAGTCGATGCAACGCGACCCGGAACGGGTCCTCAGTGCGGTGCCTCATCTCACCGAGTTGCTGACGAACGGCAACCTCGAAGTGGTAGTCGGTGAGACCTTCCCACTGGATGCGGCTGCCGACGCCCATGAGTATATCGAGGACAGGGAGAGCAGCGGAAAAGTCGTACTGGAGCCGTAAGGCGACTCCTTGAAGCCGACAATAACAGGATTTTCACGTACTGAACTGTACTAGCAGCCGCTGGACTCCATAGAGGAACGAGCTCCCGACAGGTTGGAGTTCCGTTTCGGAGACTTGCATCGTCTCGAAGCGGTCAAACAGTGTCGAGAGAGCAGTTCTCGCTTCGAGACGTGCCAAGTGTAGCCCGAGACAGTAGTGAACGCCACTGCCGAACGCGAGATGCTGATTCGGCGATCTGTCCGGAACGAACGTGTCGGGATCGTCGAACTGGTCGCCATCATGGTTTGCTGCGCCGTTCCACGCGACGACTCTGTCACCAGCTTTGACATCGTGATCGCCGAGTTGTGTGTCGGTTGCTGCTATTCGTGAGACCGCTTGAATCGGCGATTGGTACCGGAGCACTTCTTCGATGGCGAGTTCGAGCGAGGCGTTGTCGCGGACTGATTCGATCCCATCGGGGAGCGTTGCGAAACACCGAACCGCATTCGTGATCAGATTCGTGGTCGTGACATTCCCGGCGATCAACAATAATGCGAGAAAGCCGAGCGTTTCGCCTTCCGAGAGGGTGGCACCCTCGACTTCGGCGTGAATGACCTCACTGATGAGGTCATCGCGTGGATCTTCCTGACGCTGTTCGATCAAGTCCGTGAAGTACGTCGCCATCTCGGATTGGGCCTGTAGCTGTTCTTCCCTGACTGTCTCTGCGCTCACCGTGGCTGCTCCGGGACCCTCAACGATGGTATCGGACCACTGTTTGAACTGCTCGCGGTCGTCCGCCGGCACACCGATGAGTTCGGCGATCACGGTGACGGGCAGCGGCGTGGCGAGGTCCGCGACGATATCCATTTCACCGTCATCGACGACGGCATTGATGTACTCGTTGGTGATGTCCTTGATGTGCGGGGCGAGATGTTTCACCGCACCGGGCTTGAACGGGTCGTCGACGACTTTTCGGAGCTCGTCGTGGCGTGGTGGGTCGGTATTGAGCATGGTTTCGAGAGCCATGCCCTCGATTTCATTCTCGCCCTGTGCTGTCAGCGGTCGCTCCGAGGAAAATTCCTCCGCGTTGTGGAGAACGCCTTGAACGTCGTCGTAGCGAAACACGTCCCAACACTCGCGGTCCTCGTCGTAGCGAATCGGTGACTCTTCGCGCATCTCTCGATACCACGGGAACGGATCGAGTTGTGCTTCCTGCGTCGAGAGTGCGTCCGGCTGAGCCACTGGTCCTGCCTGTCCTGAAGTTGCCATACTCTGTATTCACATAGCACCTGTATAACGATTCTGGCTGATAAATCATCATAGTCATGTTTGCTGAAGCCGGGCAGGTAGATTTTTTATGTACGTTGGGAGCTGGGATCAATTGGCAGCCTAAATTTCGTATAAAGCTATGCATGACAAATCGACCTAGCCGAGTTCAGATCCGTGATTTCGGTCGTAGTAGCTTCGCCTCCTTGGCTATCCAATATTTCGACAAAAAGATCGGGTGGGTATTTCTGTTGGTGTCCGTCCTTTTCGTTTGCCATGTCAATCTCTATTTTCGTCATAGGAATAGATGCGGTAGTATAGTTATGGTTCTATTGGTGATGTCAGAGGTCGGCTAGGTGGATTCGTCATGCACGGTTACCCACGTAATTATCCCCTGTCTGGATACCTTTCGAGACTCCTTTCATCGAACACACCCAGCCGACCTCAGCTACGATAGCACTGAGCTACGGATTAACCCCGTAGATCAGCGATCGAGCGAACACGAGTACCGGAATGATTTCGAGTCGCCCGATCCACATATTGATGACAAGCATTCCCTCTGCGATCGGGTGCATCGAGGGGCCGGTGATCCCTGTCGAGAGACCGACGTTGCCCTGCGCACTCGCCACCTCGAACAGGGCGTCCGCATAGCTGAATTCTGGTCCAACCAGATTCGAGAGGACTACGCTTCCTCCGATCAGAACGAGTATCCAGAGCAAACTCACAATAGCGGCCTCACTGAACTCGCGTTCCATCTCTTCTCTGTTGAGTTGCCGGTCACCGATGTGGGTGCTCACGACGGCACTTACAGGTAGGAACACCCGGGAGAACTGCCAGCGGATGCCGCGTGCGATGGTATAGCCTCGGATGATCTTGATGCCGCCGACCGTCGAGCCGGCCGCGCCGCCGAGCACCATCGCGCCTGACGTGATGAGTTTCCCACCTGCACTCCACCGGCCGACCGGCGAGGACTGAAATCCCGTACAGGTGAGCGCGCTCACGAACTGGAAGGCCGAATCGCGCAGCGAGAGTGCTGGTGCAAACGTGTGGAGGTTTTGGAGTGTCAAAACGACGATTCCACCACCGAGGAGGATGAACAGCCAGCGCGTCTGGAGGTCGGCAACCAGCGCTCGAATGTCGCGGTTTTTGAGGACGGCGTAGTGGATCGGGAACGCGATCGCACCAAGAGTCATGATCGGCAGCAGGACGGTCTCGACCAGCGGCGAGTCGTAGGTCGCAATCGAGTTGTCCGTCACCGAGAACCCACCCGTAGCGAGACCGGTCATCGCGTGGTTGAGCGCCTGCCACGCCGCTGTCGCGGGCGAGAGCGGCTCGCTCACGAGCAGCGCCCCGAACAGCACGACCACCGCAACGACGGTGTAGCCGAGGAAGATCTTCCAGACCGTCCGCACGGTCGACACGATGCTCGGATGGATGCGCTCCTCGCGTGCCTCGCTGCGGTAGAGGGTGTAGCTCCCGCTGCCGGGCCGCGAGAGGATCGACACCGTGAGCACGATCACGCCGACGCCGCCGACCCACTGGATGAGCGAGCGCCACCACAGCAGCGCGCGCGGCAGCGAGGGCTCGTGGACCGCCATCGTCAGCCCGCTGCCGGTCCAGCCCGACATCGACTCGAAGACGGCGTGCAGCGGGTTCGCGAAATACTGGAGACTCGACGTGGCGTAGCTCGCTCCCTCAGGGACGTAGGCGGCCGCATCGGCCGGCGAGAGCAGGTGCGCCGAGAGGAAAAAGGGGAGCGCACCGAAGACAGCGGTGAGCAGCCAGCCGGCGGCGGCGATGATCATTCCGTGTTTCATCCGCGGAGCGGGCGCGTCGGTGAAGACGCGTCTGGCGGACCCGCCGACCGCGAGAGTAAGGATGGCGGCGAGGAAAAACGCGAGCGCGATGCCGTACTCGCCGAACGCGAGCCCGATCAGCGCGGAGCCGCCCATGAGCGCCGACTCCATCAGAAGCAATGAACCAACGTCACGAACAATAGTAGCGAGATCAGCCGGGAGCCCGGCGATAGTATGTCCTTGACGCATTTCAGCGTCGTTGGTGGTTGGTTCGGGGGGCTCCGGCGTGGTCTTCGAAGTGCCCGAAAACGTCTGTGACGCCGGGAACCGCGCCTTCGGCCGAATATATCACAAGCAAATCGCCTGCCTCGATACGCGTGTCACCACGAGGAGTGATCGGTTCCTCACCGTTGCGGTCGATGGCGACAATCAGCGTTTCCGCAGGCAGCAATCCGTCTGTGTCGGCCTCGGCGACCGTTTGATCGGCAATCGGGGCCTCCTCGCCAACGGTGATTTCGAAAATCTCTGCGCGTTCACCGATGCGCATGAAGTCGACAATGGACGGCCGTTTCACGGCGCGGTAGAGATACTCGGCGATCAACCGCTGTGGATTCTCCATCCCGTTAACCCCGATCTGGCGGAAGACGTTCAGGTGTTCGGGATCGTGAACGACCGATACCACGCTGGGAACGTCGAGTTCCTGGGCGAGCAGGCAGACCATGATGTTGGTCGCGTCGTGTTCGGTCGTCGAGATCAGCGCGTCCGCGCGGTCGGCTCCAGCCTCTTCGAGCGTGTCCTTGATCGTGGCATTATCGTTGAGTACGAGACAGTCGTATGCAGCAGCGGCCGCCTCGGCCCTCGACTCGTCACGTTCGATGACGACTACCTCGTTGCCGCCAGCGGTAGCGACCTCGATCAGTGGGGTGCCAATGTCGCCCGCCCCGACGATCACGATGTACATTCATCCACCACCTTCCCGATATAGACCCAGTGGAGATCTTCCTCACCAGTAACGTATCTCTCCGATCGCACGTGGTAGAGGTACGGTCCATGCGGGCACTCGTCGCACCCATCGGCGCAATCCTGACGCTTGACCACGGTTGTGTGGGTCCCATGATCTTCGATAGAGACGATTTCCTCGTTCGGCCCGGCCTCGATTCTCGAAGCTGGATCGATACGAGAATTCAGGAGGGCTTGTCCGTAGTCGAGGACAGCACGGAGTGATTCATCATCGAGCTGGCTGAGTTCAGCCACCATCGATGACGGCAGGACATTCGGTGGCGTCGGATTGTTGTTTTGCATTATATGGATCTCTCGTCTGTTCTCTCACTATTGCTGTTGACTTCTGAACCAGCGCGTCAAGCGGGACGTGATCCCTTGATGGCGCTTCGCCATGATCACCGTGTGTTTCGCCCGTCGACCGACTTCTTCGGGGATGCCACCGAAGACGATCTGCTGTAGTAAGCCTTCCCTCGTGGCCCCGATAACGGTATGATCGTGGTTGTCGCTCTCCTCGATGATACGCTCGGCAATATCCGTCCCTTCGAGAAGTGAGCTTTCGACACGATCATACTCGTCGATGACATCGGTGGCCGACTCTAGCCGCTCGCGGGCGTCCTCACGCTCGTCCTCGCCGGCTCCCGGCTCGATCACGTACACCACGTTGATACGCGCGTCCTGTGGCCGAGCGATCGCACGAGCGATTTCCGCGGCGTACTCAGCGTGGGGGCCGCCTGCCGTCGGCAGCAGTATCGAGTCGACGTCTTCGACGGGACTGATGCGCTCGACGAGTACGTCGCATTTGGCTTGCGTCACGACCTGATCGACGTTGCTGCCGAGAACGAAGTCGGTGCGACGACCACGACCCCGCCACCCCATGAGAATCGCATCGCTATCGTGCTGTTCGACCGTGTTCAGAATGGCAGGTGCGACATCGTGGCCAATACGGATTGTTCCTCTCACCGGAACGTCAGCCTCCTCCGCAATCGACATCGCTTTCTCAAGTGTCTCGCGTTCGTCGTCCACGAATCTCCGACCTTCGTCGAGCGGCGTCTGCTGGGGAACCGTCACGACGCTGATGACGTGAATCTCGGCGTCCATATCGCGGGCAATGTCGATGGCACTCAGCATCAACGGCTCCGCGCTCTCAGGATTGGCTACAGGGACGACGAGCTGAGACTCACGGTCGGCAGGCGTCTGTTCGGTGGTGAGCGTCGGGGTTTCCTCTTCGAGCTTTTCGGCTTCTTTCCCCGCCGAATATCCGTAGTAGATAACGAGTCCGAGAGCCATCCAGATCGTCGTCACACCGAGTGCGATAAGCCCCTCGTTGCTGGTCCCGATACCGATGGCCTCCAGCCCGAGTTCGTAGATGATGAACGGCAACAGGATGAGTAGGAGAACGATACCGATGATCGGCGGCCACGGCATGTACGGAATTTCGAAAGTGCGCGGGAGGTCCGGGTGGGTACTCCGCATCTTGATGACCGTCCAGTTCACCTGCAAGAACAACAAAATGAACATGATGTCCGCTGCGGCAGCGACGCTCTCGATGGGCAGTGCAACAGCCATAGCCATGATGAGCACCATCGAGACGATGATTGCGACGTGTGGAGTCTTCTTGTCGGGATGGATATTGTTGAACATACCCGGCAGGACGCGATCGCGTCCCATCGCGAACGACACCCGGCTGGAAGAGTACACCGTCGCGTTGAGCGCGCTCGTCGTCGAGGCCAGTCCGGCGACGATCAAAAGCAGAGCACCATACGGGAGGAACTGTTCGGCTGCACGGATCAGCCCGAGTTCGCCGAGGTTCTGGAGGACTTGCCAGACGAATACTTGGTCCGGTGGCCGACTGATCCCTGCAATCTCAAGAATTTCCGGCGTTATATTGAGCCCGCCAATCAGGGCGAACGCGACGAGCACGTAGACCGGGACGACGATGATAAGCGAGTAGAACACTGCCTTGGGGACGTTTTCACCCGGGTTGACGACCTCCTCGCCGGATTGGACGATGATCTCGTAGCCCTCAAACGCGATGAACGTAAAGCCCATCGCGCCGATGATACCGGCGACGCCGGCAGGAGCAAACGAAGGCTGTGATAGGAATGTTGCCGGCCAGTTCGGGTTGCTGAACGTTGCGAGGGCACCGAAGAGGATGAACAACCCGAGAATCACGAGCTTGATCACAACGACAACGAGCTCTGCGCTACCGGTCTCCTCCGCGCCGCGGTAGTTGATGTAAGCAAACGCAGCGATGACCACCACTGCGATCGCTTTTTCGAGGATATGGCGAGTGATGAAACCAAAGAAGGCGAATTCGCGCCCAAGATCACTGAAGACGACGAAAAACTCGGTGAAAAACACACCAAAGGTTACGGCGTACAATGCACACGCGACAGCATGCGCAAACCAACTCATCCATCCTGCATAGAAGCCGTTCGGATCTACTAATGCTTCTTTGACCCAGAGATAGCCGCCGCCGGCTTCGGGGAACGCCGCGCCGAGTTCGGCGTACGAGATGGCGATGAACAGCGCAACGATTCCATTGAGAACGAATGCTATCGTAATCGCGGGGCCGGCGATACCTGCGGCGAAGCCGGTGAGCGCGAACACACCAGCACCGATCATCGCACCGACACCGATCATCGTGATGTCGGTGAGACTCATGTCCCGGGAGAGCTCCGTCTCTACTGCTCCCGAGCCATCTCCGGTTGAATTCGTCTCTTGAGTAGGGTCAGTCATGGTTCAACGGTGGGCATTGTGTATCGGGAGCAGATGGTGGATTGTCCCAGTGCTCAGTTCATTCGTCTCATCGGAGCTGTCCGCGAGCATCATTCGATCGGACCACCTGCAATCCACCAGTCGTATACCGACGTGCTGCCGGTGTCGCGTTGGGCCATCACCACCACGCTTCGTCGGATGTGTGATTTCCATCGGTATTCATAGGCCGAGGAATTCGCTAGCTGCGCGCTCTCTTGCTTGGCTGATTTTGTGAGTCATAGATGGATACCCCTCGAACCGCAATTCGAGCGCCGCAATTATGGTGACTGACAGGGCTCATGAACATCGTCAGATAGCTATCCACATGAGCCTTGTGTTATTAGCAAGTGCAGAAGAGAGGTTTATACGCTACCTGTGGTAAACATACTTGGGATGCTGTAGAATCATGATTAGGACCAGTAGCCGTGTAAGACTGTTAGTGCGGTTATCCGGACGAGAGCTGCCCCCAAGCCAAAACCAACAAACGCTGCCAACAGCGATATCTGGTTCCGAACACCGTCGACTCCATCGAGTAAGTGAAGGACAATCAACGAAGAAGTTTCAATACAAATGGTGAAGCCGAAAACCAATCCGAGCGTTGTGAAATACAGGTCCGACGTGAATGACAAAAACTGATAGTGTGGGTTCCAAAGTCCGACAGTGATGAAAAGCAGTCCTCCAACCACGTATAGCAAAAAGATGCCGGCGAGAACAAACAAGAGCGCGAGCGACAGTCGCACACCGAGAGTACATCCACGCTCAAGCCAGGTCGCTATTCGACTCCTCAGCGAACGCTCTGGGTAGGCTGTGAGTTCCTCGTCCGACTGCATAGGATCCCTCACAGTCCTTCCAGTCAACTATTCGGAGCCAGAGTTCGCTCGTACGTCATCGCCTTTCAGCCAACGATAGTAGAGGGACGTACGGACGGGCGTGTTTTCTTTTGCCATCAAGACCGTCTCGTCCGCACCGCTCCTCACCCGTTCCGGATCCGATCCGTATACGAACTGCTTCAACAGACCCTGTGTCGGTGCGCCGATGACCGTCACATCGTACTCGTCCGAGCGTTCGATGATCTCTTCAGCGATGGTGTCCGTCTCGACGATGGTGGTTTCGACATCTACCATACTGAGTGCGTGCGCCGCTGCCTCGACGACGTTTTCGGCGTCGACGCGTTCGCCGTCCGTCGCATCTTCTGCCACCCCGTGAACCACGTCCACTTGTGCGTCGGCTTCCGCAGCAAGTGCCTCGGCGATCTCGGAAGCGAGCCCGGAATGAGGTCCTTCGGCAGCTGCGAGGAGGATTCGCTGTGGCTGTTCGGGTGGTGAACCGACGTTGTCCTGTGGTGAATCTCCTCCGAACCGTTGAACGAAGACATCACCTTTGGCCCGTGCGGCGAGTTTTTCGACGGTATCACCCGAAAGAAGACGACGACGTTGTGAAGATTCGTCCCGTACACCCAATAGGACGGCGCTACAGTCGTGGTGGCTGGTCAAGTCGAGGATCGCACTGACTTCGTCGTGGGTGATGCAGACCCCCCCACTAACGGGAATATGCTTTCCCAACTGTTCAGTATATCCGATAAATCGATCGACTTCTTGACGCGCTTGTTCGGCTATCGCATCGCTTTCGACGAGAGATAGTGGTGTCTGCTCCGGAATGTGAAGGATATTCCGTATCAAGATCTCGCCATCACGGTTACGAGCAATAGCCCGCGCCGTCTGGAGTAGCCGCTCGACATCGCCCTCCAGACGACGCTCAATGTCGGAATCGAGGATTGGGACGAGTATTCGGTACGAACTATCAGTCGCGTTGGTCGCGTCGCTTTCCGTGCTCGGTCCGTTTTGTTTACTTGACATGGTTGTTCAGCCTCTACAACCCCGTGCCACATAAATGTGTGCTTCACAGGTATTACAAACCTATGCTATTCGCAGTGCCTGGATGTTAGGATATCTAAATGGGATTGGCGATGAAAGAGCGTACCTCCATTCATCTGCGTCTGTACCGGGTTCAACCGTTCGTTTCCGAATCGCGCATCGAGACGATTCGCTACGAGCGAGCCACGCTAATCGTAGCAGAGGGCATTTGTCTATGGATTTCGAGAACCTCTCATGAACATCGTCATTGTTGGTGCTGGCCGTATTGGGAGTCACGCGATCGAGCTGACCACACGCGAACAGGAACACGACGTAATCGTCATCGAAAAAGCCCCTGAGACGGCCGAGGCGGTCAGCGAGAAGTATGACTGTCTTATGATCAACGGCGATGCAACCTCTCGGGAGGTGCTCACTGAGGCAAGCGTCCCGGAGGCAGATGCGTTGATCAGCACCACCGACGACGATTCGGTTAATCTCACAGTGATGATGCTCGGACGCGAGCTCGGCGCGTCCTCACTCGTGAGCGCGGTTCAGGACCCCGGTCATCTCAGTCTCTTTCGTGAGCTCGGAGTCAACGTCATCCAGAATCCACAGCGTCTCACAGCGCAGTACCTCGTCCACTCGATCCAGCGTCCCTCGATACGGGATTTCATGAGACTCGGTGAAGGTGCTGAAATCTTCGAGATTCCGATCACAGTGAATGCCCCCGTCGGGGACAAAACGCTTCAAGAGGCCAACGAAGGGGGGTTGATCCCTGATGAGACGATCGTGGTTGCGATCGATCGCGACGGCGAGTTGCTCATTCCCGAGGGTGACACGGTGATCAAGCGAGGAGATCTCGTCACGGTGTTCTCGCGAGAAGGAGCGACCTCACAGGTCGTAACACCGTTCACCGGCGAGTAATCCGTATTGGGTGTCATAGCACCGATTCTTCGGCGTAAATCAGGGACGTTCGATCACTGGACCCACGTCTCTTTACTGGTTTGTTCCTGAAGCGCCGTGCGAAACCGTTCCGACTGCAAAAGTGCTGCACGAAACTGTTCCGACTCCACGAGTTCTTCGAGGAGTTCTTCGGAGTCCAAGAGCACGTCGACCAGTCGCTCGCTCGTCAGCCGCTCGTCAGGGAGTTCCTCCGCATCAAGCAAGTCGCCATCTAGCTGTGCCGAGCGAAGGTCGTCGATCGCTATCTCGCCGGAGAGCAGATCAAGCGATTTGAAGTTCAGTCGCCAGCCGCCTCCGCGTTCGGCTGGTATCGTCACTAACAAGTCGAGGTCCGCTAGGATATGGAGCCGCTGAAGAACGTACGGTTCGCGCAAATCGAGCTCGTCGGTGATCGTGGACGAATCGGCTTCACCGTTGTGTTTGGCGAGCACTTGGAGAATATAGAGGTCATCAAGCGTGATCGGGCTATGGTCCTCCCCTTCCGTTTGTCGTGCTTCCAACAATCGCTCCATGACTCGCTCGCCAAACTCGCTGGCCGTCACGTGGTCGTATTCTGAGCGGAGCTGAAAGGTGATTAGCCCCTTATCCGTAATCGTGTACTGGTTCGAACGCTCCGATGGCCCCACTTTTTCCAGGAGACCCTTTCCGGTCAGTTCGGCCAGTCGATTGTTGATGTACTGACGGTCTCGATCGAGCACTTCGGCCAGATTCGGCGCGATGTGACGCTCACCATCGCTCACCTCCTGAAGAATGTCGAAGTCCGTCGGTTTGATGAGTTTCATGTTTAGTCCTTCGTCACCCGACTCCATTACTCTTATGTCCACCGGATGTGTGCTGCATACATTTTTATCGCAAATGTGATCAACACATGTTTATACTGTAGCCGATTATCGAGCCAGTAACCGACCGGTAAGGACCATCCACTTCGGCACACCGAATGGAACGTCGAAGTCGTCCACCGGCCGAAACCGTCCATCCATGATATCGAAACGCGCATCGACAGTTCCCACCGAAGTAAACGTCGGGACTGTCCTCTACGACCACCAGCATCAGGAGAACATCGTGGTGCTCGTGGTCGACAGCACCGGCATTACCCTCCAGCGAGCGGACGGGCAGATGTACGTCCCCCGCTCGCTGTTCGAGAAGAAGTACGGCTCGCAATGGACTCCCAGCGACGATTGTCCGGAGTGGTGCGCATGAGCCGAGCAGAGTCAGAGGCCGTCCCCGCCGTACCCGAATCGCTTCCGCGTGCGCTCGTGGGACAGCTTGAGGACCTGGATGAGTCCGAACTTCGCGAGGCCTTCGAGTACAGCCGTTCGTTGCTCCGCTCACGACACGAGGATCAATATCGACGTGAGCGGGGTGAGAGGCACGATTGGACACGTCGAGACGGGGACGAAGATCGATTAGCGATGAGAGAAGCGATTCCCTGTAGCGATAGATGCGAAGTGTGCCCTGATGGGCTGTATCTCTATCATATCACATTCGCGCTGTTTCAAGACGAGTATATCTAATGTTGCCGCCGAAGACTTTTTCTACGATGGAAAAACGAAATTGGTTCCTGAGGTTGAGAATTTCTTGGAGAAGTTAGAGCAAAAGGTGGGCGCGCCATATAAGAAGATTATCAATAAAGAGAACCTTCACTGTTTAACCACCAACGAGAAGGGTGTTTTAGCGTATTTTCTCGGAGTCCAATCAATTCGGACACGTGGTGAGAGATCTTCAATTAAAGGGATGATTCAAGCAATCGAAAATGAAATTCCTCGAGAAAATATGTCCAATGACTTCAAGAAAGAGATCGACGATATGAAACAGGATGAATCACTACGGAAAGTGCAAAACAGCTTGATAAAAGATGGTGCGAAGGATTTCGCACGAATGTTGTTAGACTTAGAATGGCATCTGTTTATAAATGCCACGGATTTACCGTATTATACCTCTGACTACCCGGTAGCAAAGCATAATGAGTTTAATCTCGGTCCTTACGGAGACCTAGGGCTTCGTAGTCGCGGAGTTCAAATCTATTTCCCGCTAAATCCGTGGATGATGCTTTCAATTATTGAACCGAGTATGTATCCAAACCTGCCAGAGGTATCTAAGAGGGCTGATCGAGAGAATATAGTATTCCAGCGCGACTTGCAGGTGCAGCGATCAAATCGGTTTGTGTACAGTCATATGAATGATTTTGACCAAGCGGAAAGGAGGGTCAAATCGACTCCTCAGGTAGCGAAGCCGCTGAGTGATCGTGTTTCCGTCCAGTGATCATTGGGATCTGGCAGTTATGTTAGTGGTCCACAAAGTAGACTAGAGGGTCCCATTCATTATTCTCATCATAATGGGGTGATTCTCTTTGGCTCCACCCTGCTTCTCGCCAGATGCCGTTGAACAAGGATCGAAGTTGTATCTCGGTTTCCTCCCCAGGGTCAACTATTATATGATCTTCATACTGATCTTCGCTGAATGGTGTTGGTCTTCCTCTCGAATAGATGTCGCCGCCCAGCAATGCACCTTCAATGCCGATTAAGCCCACAGAGATGTAGAGTGGTTTTGAGGTATTTGTTTGATCGAAGATATCTCTGGCAGAATTGATTGTTAAGGCGATTTCCGCATCCAGTCTTCTCCCGTCAATGAGTTTCTCATCTCCTCGGTTCATCATTAGTTGGGTGCTTACTCCTTCGAACCAACCATCTCGGTGAATCGCCACGTAATCTCGTTACTTCCCAACCGAGTTCTCTCAGTGTCCGTTGAGCGCGTATAATAGACACTATTTGGATAATTTTCTCCCAGTATTCTGATACAAACTCTTGCTGAAGCAGGAGACAGCTACCAGCCCGAGTGTCCGTGCTGATAACACCGGCATTTAGCCCGGATTCGCCGTTTTCTGCGTACAGCTGTTGCTACCTGGAGGCGGGTACAGGCCGCGGGCTGGCCCTCAGCCCGCGGCCGTCCCGTACGACGCTGGCGCTCCTATCCCGTTCGTCTTGACCTTCCACCGCCGTTGGAGCTGTTCTTCGAGCTCATGACGAATCCAGTCGCAGAACGTCTTGAACGTGAACTCTTCGGGCAGGTCGCGCCCGCCGCGTCGCGGGCGGGCGACGACCGCCCACCGCAACACCAACCACAGATTCTCCAAGAGGGCCGCAACCACCATGAACGCAAACCGCACGACGGGATCACGCGTCGTCGTGATCCCGCGTGCCTGCCGTAAGAGGCGGTAGCTCGTTTCGATCGCTGAGCGCTTCCGATAGAGCCGCTCGACCTGCTTCGGTGAACGATCTCCGACACCACACGCTACGTAGCCACGCACTACCTCTCCATGCTTCCCACGATCACCGTTGTGGTAGGAGACAGCCACCGCGAGCGGGAAACGCAGTTCCCGCTCGCTGTCTTTGTACATGCGATAGGTCGTCATGTACGACTTGTGGATATCGAGTTTCGCCTTCATCCGCTCACCCTTCTTCGGCACGTGAACCACCGTCGCGGTAATATCACGAGCACGGCGGATGATGCGTTCGTTGTAGAACCCAGAATCAGCCAGCAGCACCTCGATCTCGAAGGGATAGGCTTCGACGCGGCCGAGCACGCGCTCGACCGCGTCGGCCTCGTCTTCGTCACTCCGGACATAGGTCATTGCCAGCGTCACCGGCTTCCCGTTCGAGACGACGTACGCTGTACAGTACCGATGGCAGGTTGTCGTCCCATCTTTGGGGGCCATCGAACAGAGTTCGCCTTCGTCGTCGAGATGAACGCCGTGATAGGGGTTATCGATGAAGTCGATAGAGACGATTCTCGACCTTGCTCGGTCGAGAATCGTCAGGGCAAGATGTCTGAGTAGCAGGTTAGCGACGAACTCAAGCCAGCTTCGATCAAGCGTATGCAGCCATTCCAAAACAGTGTCATCACACGGTGTTCCGTCGGTGTCGTTGCACGTTTCCCAGATCGAGGCCTGGTTAGCGCAAGCTAAGATGACGACGATCCAGATGTCGCCGGGGTCGAGGGGACTCCCCTCGACACCCGGCAGCGGGAGCTGTCCAATGAGATCCGCCGCTAGGTCTTTGACATCCGACGCCGAAAGATGATCGTCTGGTTCCGAGATATTGAACACATCTGGAACCAGACACTATCCCGTGGTCAACGCGGCGATTCAATCTCGCTGATTACACCGGTTGGGAAGTACCGATAGTCGCGCTCGGTCGAGGTTGTTCGCACCATGAAGTGTTTGAGCTTCTTGAAGCCGTTCTCGATGCCCCACCGTCGACGATACCACCGAATCACCCGCTCGATCATATGGATGAACGCCTTACCGTCCATCTGCTGATCGTCCGTGTCACCGGCGGTTACGTAGGGGTGATTCGTCTCGAATACCATGGTTCCAGCAGTGTCCACCTCTCCGTTCCGCGCCTTCTGCTTGCGGTCTTCGACCTCCTCTTCGCGGCGGATGTCACTGAGCAACCGCGAGAACGACATCCCCTCGCTCGGTTCGCCGTCCACGTCCTCGAACTCCCACTCGCCGCACAGCTCCGTCCATACTTCCGAGAGATCGTCGTCATCATCATTCTCGTCGTCCGAGTTCGAGTGCTTCGGGAGGTAGACCTGCTTTCGGGTGGGTGTCCCGTCGTCGGCTTCCTCCTCAGTGACGTGGAAGCGTTTGCCGTTGCGGTACATCCACGCGATGGTCTCGGCCTCGTCGCTCGTGGCAAAGATGCGCGTGGGATTGACGTAGTGGACGCCGTACTCCTCGCAGGTGTCCTTCACTGGATCGCTGTCGAACTCACGGTCCATCATCACGAGGTCGATGTCGACCATCTCGGTCGCGTGCGTCAGGAGCTTCTCGACGATCTCGTCCTTCGATTGGCCTCGTTCGCGCGGGATGGCGTCGAGGACGAGCGGCACGTCCATGCCGACGATCTTGAGCACCGCCCACTGGTAGTAGTCGCTGCCGTCCTTGTACCCGAGGATGTCGTCTTCGTGATCCTCCACGCCGCCGGTGAACGGAAATCCCTTGGTCACGTCGATGGCCGCCCAGAGCTTGCCGGTGAGTTCGCCGTGCTGACGAGCACGAGCGATGATCATTCGCGTCGTAGTGCGAAGCATCGAGCGAATCTCCGCCACGGAGAGCTTGCCGATCTGGTAGCGGTGGGTCGATCCAGTTGGAATACGTTCGCGCGTCGTATCGAGCGAAAATGATGCTGGACCGCTGCGCGCGTACATGTCCTCGCGCATCCCCATGTAGGCGTGCTGTTCCCAGAAAGCGTTCTCGTGAATCTCCCAGTTCTGGCCACGACTGAGCGCGAACGCATCGGTGACGAACGGCTTGGCCTGTTGCCACACCTCGTCGGTTTTCTGTGCGAGCAGTTGACGTTCCGGACAGTCGTCCTCTGGTTCGTCCGCTTCGGCGGTGTCAATTCGCTCGGGCAGGGAGACATCGCAGGCACGTGCAGCCGTGACGATTCCAGCAGCGCATTCCTTCACGGCGTCACGCAGTTCCTTGCTGCATCGGTGGTTCCATGCGCGCCAGAACGTCGACTGGTGCGGAAGTGAGTCAAAGCCGAGCCGACGGCGGAGCGACGGATGCGCTCGGAGGTAGTCGTGGAGGGCGGTTTCGTCCCAGCCGTTGATCTCCCCGATAATGAACGCCCGAACCAGTAGCGCCATCGGATATGGTCCCGAATAGGGTGCGGACGAGTCATGTGCGGCGAACGTGCAATGGTCAACCGGCAGGCGACAGACCAGCGTTTCGATGTCAGCGTAGTCCGTGGCGCGTTCGCATTGTGACTGGACGATGGTCGTGACATCCCCAACGAATCCGGCGAGATCGTCGCCTGTCCCACTGGGTTCGACATCGAAAAAGCGGGACTGTCCGTGGTGATTGGTGGCAGCGCCGGCGAGAGCCGGTGTGACTGTTTCCGTGGTGTCGTTTGGCCGGTCTGCGGCCCGTGTCTTCGTGTCGATACGTGCGTCCGTGTCGGGCGAATCCGCGTCCGACTGTGTATACGTTCCCATTGCATCTGGATCATCGTCACCACGAGCTACTCGACAGAAAGACGAGAGAGGCTGTGCCGCCCGTTCAATCAGGTCTTGTGATCGTGACCGATTTACAGGAATATCAACGGCACCATCGCTATAACGCCAGTGCCGAAACCGGCCAGCAGTTCGTGATACCCACGGTTCGGTAGGTCTGTCCCTGTCTCCAATGCTTCGGGGATGAACTCGGTTGCGACCAGATACACCATCGCACCAGCGGCAAACCCGAAGCCGAACGGGAGGAATGCCTCGGCCCACGTGACGAACGCGAACGCAATGACTGCACCGATGGGCTGGGGAAGACTCGAAAAGATCGCTGCACCGACCATCCGCCACTTGGACAGGCCCAGCGACCGCATCGGAATGGCGATGGCGGTCCCTTCCGGAATGTTGTGGATAGAGATCGCGATTGTCATAAACACTGCGAGTAGCGGGAGCGAGAACCCAAGGATCGGGATGCCGCCATCCAGTCCGAGTTTGGCGAACGAGACGCCAACCGCCACGCCCTCGGGGAAGCTATGGACCGTCAGAATACCGAGGATGAGGACGAGCGTTTTCAGATCACCTTTGGCGAACGCCTTGGCCTCCAGCGCGTGCTCGTCGTGGCTTGCGCCGTCGGTCCGGATCGTATCAGCTCTGCCGCCTCCAGTGTTGTGGTGGTGTTCGTGACTCGTGGTATCGTCAAGATCAATGTGGTCAAGTATCCTGTCGGCACCCTCAACCAGCACGATGCCTGCGAGCACACCGCCGACCATCAGAATGGGAACCCCATCCGAGGCGTAGGCCAGTCCCTCATTAACGAGACCGAACAGTGACACTGCCACCATAATTCCCGATGCGATACCCCACAGCCCTACGTTCCATCGGTCGCTGAAGTCGTCAACGAAGAAGAACGGGACTGCTCCCAGTCCCGTCGCTACTGCGGTGATGAGTCCAGCGACGAACACTAGTACGAGGTGTTCCATGTGCAGATACTCCTTATAGAGGTATACCAAAGGACATTCCGGAACAGGAAAACTATGTTTTTGCTTGCCAAAATATCTACTCTAAAGACGGATGTTTATTTTTGGTATCCTAAAATTCGCTGCGTTGGGATACCAGACGATACCGATAGGGCCAGAGATAGCTCGCAACGATAGCTTTCTCCGACTATTCGTGTGGTTATCGGGCTACATCATCACAAACTCGCGAAGGATTCCGGACTCCGCTAGCGGAGGAAGCCCAGCAGTTCGTAGTCGTGGTCGGGGGTGTACCGGCGGAACAGCAGGCTGTTCGACAGCACCGATACCGACGAGAACGCCATCGCTGCCGCAGCCAGCACGGGCTGGAGCAGACCCAGCGAGGCCAGCGGGATCATCGCCGTGTTGTACCCGAGCGCCCAGAAGAGGTTTTGTTTGATCTTCTGAAGCGTGCCATCGCTGATGCGGATCGCCTTCACGACGTCGAGCGGATCGTCGCGCATCAGGGTGACATCGGCGGCTTCGATAGCAACGTCGGTGCCGGAACCAATCGCGGTTCCTACGTAAGCGGTCGCAAGTGCCGGCGCGTCGTTCACGCCGTCGCCAACCATCATTGCCTTTCGGCCACCCTGTTGGATGTCATCGAGAGCATCGGATTTGTCCTCGGGGAGGACCCCTGCGCGGACGTTCGTGGGATCGATGCCGACCTCTTCGGCGACTGTTTTGGCTGTGCGCTCGTTGTCGCCGGTGATCATGTGGACCGCGACATCCCGCTCGCGGAGCGCCGCAACGGCCTCCTTGGCGCTCTCTTTGACCGTATCGGCATCGGTGATGAGGCCAAGCAGAGTCCCTCCGCGTGCGACCAACATCGCGGTCTTGCCCTCGCCTTCGAGTCGTTCGAGGTCCTCGGTGGCGACCGAGGGGTCGATGCCGTTGTCGCGCATGAGCTTGCGGTTGCCGACGAGCACCTCCTCATCGTCAACCGTCGCGCGCACGCCGTGGCCGGGAACGTTCTCGAAGTCCTCGGCCGCATCGAGGTCGATGCCTCGCTTTTCGGCTCCTTCCACGATGGCCTGCGCAAGCGGGTGTTCGCTACCGGATTCGGCGCTAGCTGCGGCGTGGAGCACCGTCTCCTCGTCGGTTCGTGTCGTTGTGGGTTCTGCGCCGCCGCTGACTGCCCGCGTGCCGCCGTCGGCTACTGTCTCGGAGCCACCGTCGGTGGCAAGGGGAACGACATCGGTCAGTTCCATCTCACCCTCGGTGAGTGTCCCGGTCTTGTCGAACACCACCGTATCGAGATTGCGTGATTCTTCCATGGCAATACGGTCGCGGATGAGCATCCCATTTTGTGCCGCGGTCGACGTGTTGATCGCAACCACAAGCGGGACAGCCAGCCCCAACGCGTGCGGACACGCGATGACGAGAACGGTAACAACGCGTTCGAGAACGCTGATATTGAACCCAGTCGCCACGACCCAGCCGACCAGCGTGAGAGCCGCAACGCCCAGTGCGACGTAGAACAGCCAACCGGCCGCACGGTCGGCGAACAACTGTGTTCTGGACTTCGACTCCTGAGCCTCATCAACGAGACGCATGATACCCGCCAACGTCGTCTCGTCACCTGTGGTGGTTACCCGCACTCGGAGGCTGCCGTCCTGATTTACTGTCCCAGCGACGACCTCGCTACCAGGGTCTTTGTCGACCGAGCGCGACTCGCCCGTAATCATTGATTCATCCACTGAAGACTCGCCTTCGACGACCTCGCCGTCGGCGGGGACGCTCGCGCCCGGACGGACGAGCACGACGTCATCTTCAGTCAGTTCGTCAATCGGGACTTCCTCGGTATCGCCGCTGTCGGTAACCCGCTCCGCGGTGTCGGGCATGAGCTTTGCGAGCTCGTCGAGCGCTCCCGAGGCCTGTCGGACCGAGCGCATCTCCATCCAGTGGCCCAGCAACATGATGTCGATGAGTGTTACGAGTTCCCAGAAAAACGGCGTCGTCCCCGGAAGAACGAGGCTCGCCAGCGAGTAGACGAACGCGACGGTGATCGCCAGCGAAATGAGCATCATCATTCCCGGTTCGCGATTCGTGAGTTCTGTTCGAGCCATCGAGAGGAACGGTACACCGCCATACGCGAAGATGACCACCGCGAAAACTGGCGTTATCCATTCGCTGCCGGGGAAGACGGGTGTCGTGTAGTTGAAAACGTCTTGAATAAATTCGCTGAAGACGATGACCGGGAGCGAGAGAACCAGCGATATCCAGAACCGCCAGCGAAACATCTGTTCGTGGCCCGAGTGGTCGGTCTGGGCGATGTTATTGCCGCTATCGCCCCGATGGACCGGCGGTGTGTCGGTGGTCGCGGGTTCGTTTCTTCGTTCGGTCTCGTCACATGTCGAATGCTCGCTCATAGTAGTGTAGTATCCTGTTTTCGTGTTCAGTCGATGTATTCGTCGATACGTCCCATACCGCCCTCAAGATGGTAGATGTTATGGCAGTGGAACAGCCGATCATCGGGGTTATCCGCGAGGAAGTCAATCGTGACCCGGCCCATGTGGCCTGATATCATCACCGTGTCCTTGAGCACGTCTTCTCGCGAATAAGCTATTGAAAATATATCTCGTTCCGTGTTATCGGGCCAGCTCGTGAGAGTGTCCGAGACTGTTGTGGCGCTACACTTCTGTTTCAACCGTTCGAACGGTCAGCACGGGAATCGGTGACGTTCGCACCAACTTTTCGGTAACGCTTCCCAGCATGTACCGGTCGAATCTCGTTCGACCGTGCGTTCCGAGCACGACGAGGTCCACATCGTGTTCGTGGATGTACGAGAGAATCTTCCCATGGACCGATGTACCGAGTGCAACTGATCCGGAGACGGACTCGACCGAAGCGTCCGTTGCGAACTCTGTGGCATCCTCGACGATTTCCGTTGCGTTCTCTTCGAGGAACTGTACCTGCATCTGGATGCGAACATCGACTCCAAGACTCGTGACATCGACAACAGACAGGAGATGGAGGTCGGCTGCTTCTTCACTCGCCACGTCAACGCTCGTTTCGAGAGCCTCATTCGCGCAGTCGCTGCCGTCGGTCGGGACCAGCACGCTCTCGTAGGGATAGGTGGCCGTGACATCGCTATCCGGCCGAACCGTGAGCACGGGTACGTCCGCCCGCCGGACGACGCGCTCGGTGGTGCTGCCGAGCAGGAGCCGTGCGAGACCCTGCCGGCCGTGTGTGGGCATGGCGATGACGTCGACATCGCGCAACTCGGCATAATCGAGGATCGTGCTATATGGCTCTCCCTGTAAGACCTCCGTGACGGTAGTGATTCCACGCTGGTGAGCACGGTCGGCGGTATCCCGGACGATCTGTTTTCCTTCCTGTTCGAGGGCATCAATGACGTCGCCTTGAACCTGAATGACGCTATCTCGTGTCGTATCCGCTACGTTGAGGAGGTGCACCGTTGCATCATGCGCCGCAGCGATATTGAGAACATGATCGAAGGCAACGGTTGCTCCGTCGCTACCATCGGTAGGGAGAAGGATCGTCTCAAACATACGATGTCCTACCACCCATTGTCAGTTAAGGATTTTCCGACCAGCGGACGTTGCCCTTCGAAGAAAGAGGGAAGTCGAAGACCACGACGTCAATAGCTGCGGTCGAGTTTTTATTTTCTTGCGAACAAGAAGCTCTACAGGTCGACATCGCCGTTTCAGTGGTGGAGAGCGTCTCGACGCTGATTTTCCGTTCATCTCTGAACACCCGCGCTGGTTCTCGGGGACCAGTTGGCGACGTTTTCATCGGAGACCGCTTCGTCCGATTCGCGTCGCGCCGGTCGCACCATCGATGTGAACGCGGAACCTACCATCTTCGGCGCGATACGGAACGACCCACGAACTCGTTCCGCGGTAGGGGTCGTCCATCGCCTCGGCCGGTTCGTGTCCGGCGTCGGCCAGCGCGCTCGCGGCGTGTTCGACTGCCGCTGTGGGTGAATCGACCGCCATCGGCTCGTCAATGGCCCGGACGGTCGTCACGGGAACCGTCGCCTCACGGACGACGCGCTCGGCGACGCTGCCGAGCAGTAGCCGATTGAGACCCGTGCGACCGCTCGTTCCCAT
This sequence comes from Halococcus sp. PRR34, assembly GCF_028617175.1. Classification (NCBI taxonomy): domain Archaea; kingdom Methanobacteriati; phylum Methanobacteriota; class Halobacteria; order Halobacteriales; family Halococcaceae; genus Halococcus; species Halococcus sp. PRR34. The sequence continues at coordinate 28,927 of NZ_JAQJDA010000027.1, forward strand.
GATGATCGTGTCCGCATCGACATCGTCCACGGCGGCGAGGACCTTCCGGTAGGGGCTACCGTGTTCGAGGTGGGTTTCCACCTCGACAGAGATTCGGGATGCCGCGTCTTCGACGTTTTCGAGCGCGTCCGTCCCACTCGCTTCGAGAGAGTCGAGGGCCGACCGCTCCAACCCGTCGTACTCCGAGGTGTTGACGACGTGAAGTGCGTGAACGGTCGCATCGATTTCATCGGCAATTGCGATGGCGTGGTCGATTGCTCGTCGGTTCCCCTCGCTTCCGTCCGTCGGCAGCAGGATATCGTCGTACATGGTCTCTTCCACCTCCATCTACGCCGAGAGCGAACAAATAGCCACCCCAGGTTCTCAGTCAGTGGGAATCGAAGTTTTCGGGCCGGAACTGCTGTTGACTGTGAACTCTCTGACAGCCGCTCGATGCGACACGTCGGCCCCTCATTCGATCGTGTCCTCGTCGGCCGTGTCTTCGTTCGCAAACCCGGACGGAAGTCCGAGGTGTTTGATACCGCTCTGCTCTTCGATGTGGAGCTGATAGAATCGCGTGTTTTCGGCGGTGCTGGCTCGCTCCAGCAGATCCGGACGACCGCTCAGCTCCGCGCTTTCTTCGAGGCTCTCGCGCTCGTCGTCAGGAACTTCGCTGATGGGGCCGGCGAGGAGGACGCTACGCCAGTTGAACGGCGTCTCGGCACGATAGACGAGAAATCGGGCAATTGTCGTCTGTTTGCTTAGGTCCGTTTTTCGACTGCTGGAGCCGACGAGATAGAAAAAGTAGAGCCGCGAGTCACCGTCGAACCAAAACGACATCGGGCGCAGCGCGGGCGCACCCTCGGTCGGGAGTCCCAACACGCCGACGCTCTGGCTCGACAGAAATCCGCGAATCGCCTCTTCGTCCATCCGAACCATGCCGTGCGTGCTCAGTTCGTCAGTCGTCATCGACCCTCAGATCGCTCCCGCGCGTTGACGGCCAATACCGGCATTTTTGCGTGTCTGATAACTCGTTCGGCGGTGCTTCCAAGCAGATAGCGATTGAGGCCCGTCCGGCCGGTCGTGCCCATCGTGATGAGGTCGATATCGTTCTCGTCGGCGTACGCGAGCAGGTCGCTCGCCGGTAGGCCCTCGTGAACGCTCGTCGTGGTATCGAGACCCGCATCCGCGGCATTTTCGGCGATCGCCTCGGTCGCACGCTCGCCTTCGGCTTCGAATCGCTCCAGCAGTTCCGGCGGAGCGGAGTAGCCCGGAGTGAGCGTTATCGCTCCGGAATCGATGATGTTGACCGCGTGGACGCGAGCGCCGGCTCTCTTCGCAATTTCGATACCGTGGTCGATGGCGATGCTCGCGGCGTCGCTGCCATCGGTCGGTATCATGACCTCCCCGTAGTCGCCGGTGAGTTCGCTTTCCTCGACTGCTTTGGTCGTCAGCACCGGACACGAAGCCCGGCGCACGACGCTCTCGGTCACGCTGCCCGCAACGTACCGACTCACCCCGGTTCGACCATGCGTGCCCATCGCCATCAGGTCGATATCATGCCCGTCGGCATATTCGACGGTTGCATCGGCAGGCTTTCCTCTGAGCACCGCCGTTCGCAAGGAATCGCTTTCCTTGAAGATAGCCTCGGTCGTCTTGATTGCCTGCTCGTTTTCGGCCTCGATGCGCTCGACGAACGCCTCGTCGACGCCACCGGCGTTGAACATACCGCCCGCGGTTTGGACGTCGGCGGCGCTGACGACGTGGACTGTCGCGTCGAACGCCCGTGCGAGATAGCGGGCGTGCTCGGCGGCCCGAATCGCGTGCTCGCTGCCGTCGGTCGGAACGAGGATGGTCTCGTACATCGTCTGTCGAGTCGATCCGCCAGCACATAAATCCGGTCGGCAGTTCCGAAGCACGGGGAATCGACTCGTGGGTTCATGTTCCGCGCGCCCGTAGCAGTACAGATCGCTTCGATGTCGCCACTGGGGTAGAGTTTTGTCGGTTCATCGCGTAGTTCGCGCCATGAGTGAGGGTGACTCTGGGACGATGACCGACGACGAGCGGGATGGGTTTCTCGGCAACGGTGGCACAGGTGTCATCTCTCTGGCAGCGGGTGAGGTGGCACCATATTCCACTCCGGTCTCGTACGGCTACGACGCGGCCGAATCGGTCTTTTATTTTCGGCTCGCCAACGAATCCGACGGCGCGAAGGGTGATCTTTCCGGCCGCGCCGTTTCGTTCGTGATCTACGGCAACGACGATGGATGGAAAAGCGTCGTGGCGACCGGGCAGCTGGAGCGAACCACTGAAGAGTCCGTCGCCACCGAGAGCTTACAGGGACTCGAACGAGTCCACATCCCTTTGATCGACATCTTCGGCAAGCCTCCACGAGAGGTGACCTTCGAGTTCTACCGGCTCGTTCCGGACGAGCTAACGACTCGGACGGAAACACACACCGAACTCTGAAGCGCCGTCCGCATCAGTGAAACATACTCAACGAACACGAACCGAGAGCAAGCGGTTAGCGAGCGTTCCTAACTGTTCGTCTCGGTTTTCACGACGAGCGCCGGACGGCTCGCCAGCCTGAGAACGCGGTCGGTGACGCTTCCCAGCAGCGCCCGGTACTCCGCCGAGCGGCGTTTCGTCCCGAGAACGACAAGGCTCGCGTCGTGCTCGTCGGCGTAGCCAGTGATCGTCCCGACGGGGTCGCCGTGTTGTACCGCCGTGGTGACGTCGACACCACGAGTTTCGGCGTCGTCACGGACCATTTCGAGCGTCTCGCGCCCGTGTTCGATGAGACCGTGTTCCGGTCCCTCCGCCGAGTCGACGTACTCGTCGCCGCTGTACGCCGTGTAGATGCTCTCATCAACCACGTACAGTGCGTGTAGTGTAGCGTCGTGGGCTGCAGCGAGGTCGATGGCATGAGAGGTTGCGTTTTTCGATGCAACGCTCCCATCGGTTGCGAGCAAGATTCGATCGTACATACAGGCCGAAGCTCGATGCCGGTTCGGAATATATTGTCGGTCGAGAATTCGCTTATCTCACCTATCGATAGCCGAATTTGGTCTCAACGTCCCACAGGAGGTTCTTGATGAGTTTGACGAAACGTGGCAGAATGAAGGACTGGAATCGCGTTCTCGCGCCGTTCGTGAGGCGATCCAAGAGTACATCGACGCACACGAATCTTGAAGGAATAGAGGGACCTGCTGTTGCTGCACTCGCCTTCGATTACGAACATACGCTCGTCATCGGCGAGCTACATACGGTCCAACACGAGCTCGAGTTGATCATTCGGACAACTAATCGGCTCCGTTGAATCGCCATAAAGCAGTCGAATTCATGGTTTCACGAGGTGTTTGATGTTGTAGACGGCACACATCAGGACGACTTCACGAAACTCGCGGTACCATTCACGCGCTCGGACGGCGGAGCCGTACGAGCGCTTGACCGACGAGTTCGCCGTCTCGGTCATCGCACGCTGTCCGTAGAGATCATCGTCGATTCTGGCGTTGTGAGCGTGGTCGTACGGTGCGCGCACGCAATGCTTGACTAGCGGACGTATCCCGTGGTTGCGGAGAGTTTCGCGTAACCACTGGCTGTCGTAACCCTTGTCGGCAGCAAGCGTCCGCAACTCGCCCGCCGGTACGCGGGCGAGTTGCGCACACACCTCCGCATCGCTTCCTTCCCTGGTCGTCGTACAGTGAACGTCGAGGATCGCCTGTGTTTCCGTATCGACGAGTTTCGTGGCTTCGATGGTCTGAACGCAGTAATTCGTGCGGTCGCAGTAGTGTTTGCTGGCCGGAGAACGCTCGTAGTAGGTGGCATCGACGGCGACGTGAGGGGATGGGTCGTGCAGATGCGCCGACTGGCGCAGCAGCACGCGCCAGACGTCCATCACGATTCTATCAAGCCACTTATTCAACGTCGATGGATGCTGTAGATCGTCCGCCTCAAGGCCGATAACCTCCAGAATTGGTGGCATTACCTCCAGTTGGTCGATGATCATCTCGTAGCTTTCTTCGAGGAAAATCCGGAGTCCGTGGAGGAATATCATCGCGTAGTCGGCGAACCTGCCGCCCCGAAAGGCGGCGGCAGGTTCGTCAGCATCGTCAGAATGATTTTTAGCGAGCGAGACGAACTCCTCGGTGAAGCAAGTGGTAAGGTTCACTATAAACGCTATTCACCCGCTTCATACTCTTCGATTTACCGGCCCATCGCGCCGCCGTCTAGTGATTCAATGGAGCCGATCAGATGGCTCGAATCGTGTCGCACGCATCCATTCTTTGATGAGCTCGTTCACGTTGTAGAAGATGATACCGATGGTGAGCAGCGTCGTAACGAGAGAGATAATAAAACCCAGCGGCCCGCCGATTGTCACTCCGAGCAGTCCGCCAGTGATTCCGACAACGGTGAATTCGATCCACGTCACGAGCACCCGCGAAAGCAGCCTCGGTTCGGCTTGCCCGTCGAGCACCGGATTGGCAGTCGAACCGTCACGTCGAGTACCGTTGTCGATCGATCGCTCATCACGACCCATCAGTACGACTCACCGGTCTCGATTGGTCCACTAAACACCGAATAGAGCACGACGAAGTAGCCGAATATCAGCGGCAACAGGAGCGCAGCGCCGACCGACATGACGTTGAGCGGAAGCGGCGAGACAATGGCCGCCTCGACGGTGAGACCGCTCACCCTGTCGATGACGGGATACATCAGTCCGGCGACGATCCCCACAAGCGCGAAGACGAGTCCCGCTGCCGTCGCGAACGCGAGGTAGTGGCGGTCGCGGGCGGTCGCCGCCGCGTAGCCACTGGCGAGGACGAGCGTTGCGACGACCAGCCCGATAACGAGCGGCGAGAGCAGGCCCGACCGCAACGCGGGCGTCGTCGCGTAGAGATAGCCAAGCGCGATCACGACGAGGGCGAGATACATGGCGAGGGCGCGATAGCCGTCCGTACGGAGGTCCTCACGCAGGTCGCCGCGCGTCTTCAATCGGAGGAACGCAACCCCGTCGACGACGGTGAGCGCGACGAGGGCAAGCCCGACGGCGATTCCCGGCAGCGTGACGAGCGCCGTCGCGCCGAGCAGCCAGTTCGCCGCGAACAGGCCGAGCAAGAACGGTGTCGTGAGGCTGCCGACGACGAACGCTCGCCCCCACCAGACCTTCCACGTCGCGTCCTCGCGCTGTTCGTACATCTCGGGGGCGAGTCCCCGCAGCCCCAGCGCGGCGAGGATGGCGAACATCAGGAGGTAGTACCGGCTGAATAGGTTCGCATACACCGAGGGAAACGCCGCGAACAGTGACCCGCCGAAGACGACCAGCCAAACCTCGTTGCCGTCCCAGAACGGCCCGATGGCGCTCAACAACTGCTCTTTTTCCTCCGGATCGTCACGGGTCGCAAACAGGATTCCGACGCCAAAATCGAACCCATCGAGAAAGAGAAACATTCCGAAGATGAAGAAGACGAGACCGAACCACAGCTCGGCGAGCGGCAGCCCGAACAGCGGCTCGCTCGCAAACGACGCAAGCTCAGTCATCGACGCTCACCGCCGCGTTCGAGGGGGTGTGGTCGACCGCATCGAGTTCGTCGCGTGCCGGTGGTCCAGCCCTGATGAGCCGGACGATGACGTAGGTATAGAGCACCAACAACAGCACGTAGCCGGTGGCGAATCCAGCGAGCGTGAAGACTGCTTCGACACCCGTCAGGCCCGGCGAGACGCTCTCGCTGGTCTTCATCACCCCCTGGATGACCCACGGCTGGCGGCCGACCTCGGTGACGATCCAGCCGACCTCGACGGCGAGGAAGCCGAGCAGCGACGACGCCATCAGCGACTTGTGGAGCAGGTCGTCCTCTAACAATTCACCGCGCCACCAACGATAGCCACCCCAGAACGCAAGCAGGATGAACCAGAAGCCGAGCGCGACCATGATACGGAACGACCAGAAGACGATCGCCACTGGTGGCGCTTGCGTCGAGAAAGATTCCAGCCCGCGTATCGTCGCCTGCGCGTCCCCGCCGCTTGCAAGCCACGACGCCATGCCAGGGATGCCGATGCCGAACAGCTCCTTCGCCCGCGGGTCGAACAAGTCCTCGAAACTCGTCGGGACGGCGACGATGTACTCGGGGACGTACGATTCGGTCTCCCAGACCGCCTCCATCGCGGCGAACTTCTGGGGCTGGGTCTCGGCGACGTGGCGGCCATAGGCGTCGCCCTGAATCGCCTGCAGCGGGGCGGTGATGAGAAGGGCAACGAGCGCGATCTTGAGCGTCTTCTCCCAGAACTCGGGATGCTGGACGGGGTTGTCCCACACGTGATGGCGGAAGACGTAGTACGCCCCGATGCCCGCCATCAAGAGCGCAACGGACTCGACGGCGGCGTTCTGCATGTGGACGAACATCCACGGGAACCGTGGGTTGAGATAGGCAGCCAGCGGGTCGGTGAGGTTGACGATGGACTGGCCGTTCTTCGTGACCATCTCGAAGCCGCGCGGGGTCTGCATCCACGCGTTGGCGATCAGGATCCACGTCGCCGACAGCCACGTGCCGAGGCCGACAGCAACGCTCGAAACGAAATACAAACGGTCGGAGACACGCTCGCGGCCGAAGACGAACACGCCGAGGAAGGTGGCTTCGAGCATGAACGCCATCATGCCTTCAAGCGCGAGCGGCCCGCCGAACAGCTCGCCGGCGACCGTCGAGAACGCCGCGAAGTTGGTGCCGAACTCGAATTCGAGCACGAGACCCGTGACTGTGCCGACGGCGAAGCTCACGGCGAAGATCTTCGTCCAGAATCGCCGGAGTTGCTCGTAGATAGCTTCGCCCGAGCGAAGCTCCTTCCACGTGAAGTAGACGAGAAACGGCGCGAGACCCATGCTCATCACGGGGAAGATGATGTGAACGATGGTGGTGAGCGCGAACTGCAGCCGACTGGCGATAACCGGGTCAACCATCCAGAACACACCCGGAAACGTGGATAGCGATCACTGCCGACCCCGACTGGCGAGTGGTTTCACGTCCGGTTTTCGACCGAGAAAATCCCTCGACAGCGGTGTTCGAGCGTTTCCGTGGGATGTGAACATCCTGTTGGCTCGACATAGTGTGGAGATACTGCTCGCACTGAGTTAATGTTGGTGAATGCGAACCATCGATACACGTCATCATATCTGTTCATCTGACCGTCGGTAAGACGACACCGTCGCGGCGGGACGCCGCCAACTGCAGCCGACGTGTGTTCTTCGTGCTGAATCCTCCCCTCAGTAGTTGCTTCGTTTGGACAGTCGCCCGACCTACGGCTCAAAAGTAGTCCGTCGTGAAGCGTGGTGTGGTGCCGGCTACGCTATTCGCACGAGTAGCCGTTCCCGGATCACGAGTAATGCGGGAAGCACCACTGTCATGCACGCAATGGAATGCACAACGATACTCAGTCCGGTCACGATGCCGAAGCGCTGGAGCGGCGGCGCTGTTCCACGTCGCTTCATTTCACATTAGAGTGGTCTGGTACTCAGATGATGGAGTGATGGTGAGTACCCATTCATTCACTACACACAAATAAAGATTGGAATGAATATTGGGGCTGCGCATGACGAATCCACCTAGCGACTTCTGGATCATCAGTATTGATTTCAGTCATAATTATGCATGAGAAATCTAGCTAGCCGACCTCTGATAGTACCTGAACTCGGCTAGGTCGATTTATCATGCATAGTCCTATATGGAATTTAGACCATCAATTGATTTCAATGCCCATCGCATATGATAAAACTGCCTGACTTCATCTCTTCTGGAGTGCGCTCGTATTTTCGCTTTCGATGGAGGTGATCGCAGCGTACCCAGTCAACGTCCTCCTCATCAAATGGGGTGTGAAAGAAGGGATGGCAAATCCGGCAAGCATGGCGTCATAAGAAGTCGATTTTCGCGCTGTTATCGAACCTTCAGCGCGTACGTCCCTGGCTGGGTGACGTTCATCGTCCCTGCGACATCGCTTTGGTTCGGGTGGGCAACGATGACACAGCCCGCCCAGTCATCACTGAGGCTCGACGAGCCACAGACGGGACAGGTTTGCACGCTCGCCTCGTGGAGACTGTGACACTCCCGGCAGGCCACGTCGATCCGTCATTAAACTGCTGCCTCCGTCTCGGTGTATTCTCGCTGTTCAGCCTGCTGACGCTTCCCTTCGACTTCGAGCAGCTCTTGATATCGATTCCGGATCGTGACGGTGCTGACGCCGACCACCTCGCTGACTTCGTCCTGCGTCAGTCGGTTGTTCGTCAGGATACCAGCAGCGTACAGCGCAGCGCCGGCGAGGCCGACGGGACTCTTGCCGGAGTGTGCTCCTTCCTCCATCACCGTTTGAATGAGTTCACGAGCACGGCCTTCGGTCTCGTCGTTCACATTGAGGTCGGACGCGAACCGCGGCAGGTACTGGTCGGGAGCCGGCGGCCCGACTTCGAGGCTGAGTTCCTGATTGATGTAGCGGTAGGCGCGCTTGAACTCCATCTCGTCCACGCGCGACACCGCTCCGACCTCCTCGACGCTTCGGGGAAGTCCCATCTGGCGAATCGCGGCGTACAGCGCGGCGGTCGTGACGCCCTCGATGGAGCGCCCTGGCAGGAGATCCTCCGAGAGCGCCCGTCGGTAGATGACGCTCGCGGTCTTGCGGACGTCCTCCGGGACGCCGAGCGCGCTCCCCATGCGCTCGATTTCGGCGAGCGCCTGTTTGAGATTGCGTTCCTTCGAGTTGCGAGTGCGAAAGCGCTCGTCCCACGTGCGGAGGCGACTCATCTGCTGGCGCTTGCGCGAACTCAGGGCGTTGCCGTAGGCGTCCTTGTTCTGCCAGCCGATCTGGCTCGACAGCCCCTTGTCGTGCATCAGCTTCGTGGTGGGTGCGCCGGTGCGTTTCTTTCGATCGCGTTCGGCCGAGTCGAACGCGCGCCACTCGGGGCCGTGATCGATCTCGTCCTCCTTGACAACGAGACCACACTCGGCGCAGGTGGTCTCGCCGTGTTCGGCGTCGTTCACGAGTCGGCCACCGCACTCGGGGCAGACGCGTTCGGTTTCGTCAGTGGTTTCTTCGTGCGTGTCTTCGGTGGTTTGTTCGTTCGATTCGTGCGTACGGATGCGGGTTGTGTTGCCTTCCAAGATGACTTACGAGTGAGCACATACTCACTGGGTTGATTGCGACGGCGATACAACGAATCGCTACATCAGTAAGTAGGAACCGAAGCTATTTAAACCCTCGTCTGAAGCATGACGAAAATCGACCTATGGATACGTCCATACCCGTCGATTTCGGACGTTTCCCTGGAGCGGCCCGCGCTCCAGACCTCAATCAAAAGGAATTCTACAGGAACCCATATCTCTAAGACTCTGCATCGAGTAGCGACAGCGTATGACAAACGAGCAGGTGATAGAGCTGCTCCGAAGCGCCTACAACGACGAGATCGAGACCGTAATGAACTACCTGACGAACGCGACCGTCCTCGACGGGGTCAGCGCAGAAGAGGTCAAAGAGAGCCTCCGAGCCGACGCGAAGCAGGAAGAACTCATTCACGCTGAGCGAATCGGAAAGCGACTAAAGGAACTCGATGCCCAGCCCCCGGCTTCATTCGAATTTGAGCCGGAACAAGAGGCACTCCAACCACCAGAAGACACGGCCGACGTACTCTCAGTCATCGACGGGGTGATCGAATACGAAGAAGACGCAATCGATACGTACCGGTCGCTCATGGAAGCTGCCAGAGAGGCGGACGACCCAGTCACCGAAGACCTTGCTATTGATATCCTCAGCGACGAGGAGTCCCATCGGAGCGAGTTTCGCAGCTTCCGGAAAGGCTACGATTAAGTGACGATTATATGACTATTCTGTCTCGTGGGTGACAACAATATCGTTCAGGGGATAAAACACTTCGTGAATCGCCATGATGGCTACTGTTGGAGGATAGTTAGGAACGACTCCAGATTGAGCAAGAGCATCAGTAGTTGAGATAGACTGTTTTCGTGATCGTGAAGAAATCGAGTCCCAAGTCCCTCTGTTCGCGGTAGGTCTCGTTTGAGGAGGCGTCTTCACAGTCCGGTAGTAGGTCACGGCCGCACCTGTTCAACGTTCGGGGATTACTCCTCTTAGTCACACAGTTCCCCCCAACCTGTGGCGGACGGACGGAAGCGGTAGGGACGAGTCTCGTTTGCGTTGGACAAGACGATTCTGGAACCTCGGTCATGCAGATTGATCACGCGCTTCGAGGCGGTCTTGGTGGTCTTCGACTAAGATGCCGCTCACGCCCAAGAGGTGCTCGCCGAGATAGAAACTCCCGTAGGCACCGGCCAGCGTGAGCAAAAAGAGTGTCAGCCGGTCGTCGGTCACCCGCTGGAAGCGGTAGACGAGGTAACCGTTGAGCAGGCCGACGAGAACGCCGCCGGCGCTCACGACGAGAACCTCGACTGCCAGTCCTCCGAGCCGACCGAGCGAGAGCAGTGCCGTTCCGGCGAGTTCCGATGGACTCGCTTGCCGGACGAGTTCGAGAACGGTGGTGAAGACGACGATCGCGAGGCCATCGTCGAGCAGGCTCTCGCCTTCGGTGAGCACCGCGAGTCGTTCCGGTGCGCCCGCCCGTTCGAACAGCGAGAGTACTGCGACCGGATCGACCGGGTAGGCCATCGCCCCGAACAGCAGCGCGATCAGTAATGGAAACCCGAAGACGATCGAGCCGATCCACCCGACCAGCAAAACAGCGATCGGCAGTCCAACCAGGACGATCGTCCCGAAGACCGGCAGGTCGCGTCGAAAGGCGGTGTAGTTCGTCTCCGCGGCCCCCTGAAACACGATCGCGGGGAGGAACACGAAAAGGATGACATCGTGGGTGAACAGTCGCTAGTTGTCCACTTTGGCTCAACAGCCCAATAGCTGATACGTTGTAGGAATGAAGCGGATGAATCAGTGACCT
>NZ_JAQJDA010000028.1:0-34679 GCF_028617175.1 Halococcus sp. PRR34
TTTCTTGCTTGCAATCAGAACGCTTCGCGTTCTGATGACATCACGAGACGGCGAAGCCGTCTCGAACGAGTTCGCGCCCTCCGGGCGCTCAACCCCTCGTAAAAACCTGTCCTGCCGAGCACAGCGAGGCAGGGCTCGGAAGACGCGAAGCGTCTTCCGGTGGACCAAAAACACCCGCTCACTCGCCTCCGGCTCGTTCGCGGTAGATTGCTGGCGCTCTCCGCACTGTCCCGCACCCGCACAGCACCGCCCGAGCCCTCGCTCCCTCCAGTCGCTCGCCCTCGATCCACCAGGGCCGCACCACAGCCGCCACCGCACCGCCGCCCCGCGGCCGCCGGCCGCACCGCCACCGCGGCTCAGTAACGCCTTTGCGCCCGGCCGGCCAATCCGGCGCATGAACCGCTCGACCTCGCGCGATCTCTACGACCGCGCGCTCGACGTGCTGCCAGGCGGCGTGAACTCCTCGGTCCGCGCAACCCGACCCTACCCGGCGTTCGTCGAGCGCGGCGACGGGGGCCACGTCATCGACGCCGACGGCAATCGCTACATCGACTACGTGATGGGCTACGGGCCGCTCCTGCTCGGTCACGATCTCCCCGAGTCGGTCCAGGCGGCGGTGCAGTCAACGCTGAGCGAGGGCCCGATGTACGGCGCACCGACCGAGATCGAGGTCGAACTCGCGGAGTTCGTCGCCCGCCACGTCCCGAGCGTCGAGATGTGCCGGTTCGTCAACAGTGGGACGGAAGCCACCGTCTCCGCCGTGCGGCTCGCCCGCGGGTACACCGGCCGCGAGAAGATCGTCGTGATGCAAGGCGGCTATCACGGCGCACAGGAGTCCACGCTGGTCGAGGGCTCGCCCGACGATCCGCGGCCATCCTCGCCCGGCGTCCCACAATCATTCGCCCAGCACACGATTCCGGTTCCGTTCAACGATCAAGAGGCGATCGAGGCGGTCTTCGAGGCCCACGGCGACGAGATCGCCGCGGTCCTGACCGAACCGCTGCTCGGCAACACCGCGGGCGTGCTGCCCGTCGAAGGCTACCACGAGCGCCTGCGCGAACTCTGTGACGAGTCCGGCGCGCTCCTGATCTTCGACGAAGTGATGACGGGCTTCCGTGTCGGCGGGCTCCAGTGCGCTCAGGGGAAACTCGGCGTGACGCCTGACCTCACCACGTTCGCGAAGATCGTCGGCGGCGGGTTCCCGGCGGGCGCGATCGGCGGCCCCGCCGAGATCATCGAGTCGTTCACGCCCGCCGGCGACGTGTTCCAGTCGGGCACGTTCTCGGGCCACCCGGTCGCGATGGCTGCCGGGCTCGAAACTCTCAGATATGCTGCCGAAAACGACGTCTACGACCACGTGAATCGGCTGGGCGAGAAGCTCCGGACCGGACTCACGGAGATCACCGAGGACCGCGCGCCCGGCTACACCGTCCTCGGCACCGACAGCATGTTCAAACTCGTGTTCACCCGCGGCGACGCCGCCGCCCCTGGCCCGGCGTGCGAGGCGGGCTGCCGTCAGGACCCCGATTGTGACCGATTCGACCGCTGTCCCAAGACCGGTGCTGACGTGGAGCAAAGCGAGACCGAGCGCTGGGAGCGGTTGTTCCGGCCCGCGATGCTCGACGAGGGGATCTTCCTGACCGCGAACCAGATGGAATCCCAGTTCGTGAGCGACGCGCACACCGACGCGGACATCGAGGAAACCCTCGAAGCGTACAAAGTCTACTTCGAGTAGCCGACCCATCGACCGATCGAACGTGCGAGTGGTCGCGTCCGCTAAACGGCCTCCCGCCCCCGAGTCCCAGTGCGGATCTGAGCGGCGTCCTCGACCGACGTGACGAACACCTTGCCGTCACCCGGCTGGCCGGTCGCGGCGCGTTCGATGATCGCTTCGACTACCTCGTCGGCAGCGATGTCGGCCACCACGCACTCGACTTTGACCTTCTGGTGGAGGTCGACGGTGTACTCCTCGCCGCGCCACTGCCCCTTCTTGACGGGCTGGCTCCCCCGCCCGGAGACGTTCGTCACCGTGAGCGATGGCGCGCCGACCTCCGCGAGCGCGCTCTTGACTGCACCGAGCTTGTCGGGCCGAACGACTGCCGTGACCATCTTGATCCCGCCGTCGTTCGCCAACCCACCGTCGGTCCGAACCTCCTCGTCGGCGGCTGCGTGGACCGCACCGCCGTCGGCGACCGGGCCGCCCGACTCGCCGAGACCGAACTCGGGGTAGGTGTCGACGCCGTGCTCCGCACTATCGAGCCCGTCGCGTTCGTGTTCGGGCGTGACGCGTGCCTGCCCGACCGCCTTCAGCGCGCCGAACACCGCGGCGGTCGCGACGATCGTCCAGCCGGCGATCACGGCGACGCCGATGATTTGGGCTGCGAGCACGTCGAGCGCGAACCCGTCGACCGCGACGAACGGGAACGCGAGCGCGCCGAGCACGCCGGCCGAGCCGTGGACCGGGAACACCGCACAGACGTCGTCGATCCGAAGGCGTTTCTCGACGAACTCGAAGACCAGCGGGAGCTGGATACCAGCGAGTAGGCCGACGGCCACGGCTCCGGGCCAGACGATCGCGTCGGTGATCGAGGTGATCGAGACGAGGCCGGCGAGCATCCCGTTGGCGACGTACAGCGTGTCGACCTTCCGGGTCTTCGCGAACGAGGCCGCGCCAGCACCGATCGCGCCCGCGGCCATCCCGAGGGTGGTCGTGAGCGCGACTCGGCCGACGTAGCTGAACGAGCCGAGCTCTGTGGCCCCGTCAGCCATCGCGAGCGGTGCAGCCGCGGTGCCGACGTTGAAGCCGTACCAGCCGAAGCAGAGGATCAGCGTGCCGAGCACCGCAAACGACATCGAGTGGCCGGGGATCACGTTCACCGAGCCGTCGTCGCCGTAGCGACCGATCCGCGGGCCGAGCACCCACGCCGCCGTCAGGCCCGCGATCCCGCCCATCCCGTGGACGATCATCCCGCCGGCGAAGTCGTGAAAGCCCACGCCGAGGACGCTTGCGAGAAAGCCGCCGGCCCACGTGAAGCCCGTGACCACGGGGTAGATGATCGCCGCGAGCAGGATCGTGTACGCGACGTACGCCCGGAGCTTACACCGACCCGCGACTGCGCCGCTCACGATCGTGGCGGCGGTCATCGCGAACACCGCGCCGAACAGCCAGCTCACCCACGCGGCCGAGTCGCCGCTCCAGACCGCCGTCAGGTCCGCGAGCGTGGCCCCACTGCCGCCAGTGAGCCCGCCGATGACCGACGAGACGCCCGCACCGACGAGGAAGAAGGCCACGACCCCGATCGACCACGTCAGCATGTTCTTCGTGAGCTGGTTGGCGACGTTCTTCGCGCGGACCTGGCCCGCCTCCAGCATCGCGAACCCCGCGTGCATGAAGAAGATCAGGAACGTGACCGTGAGCACCCACACGAGGTTGACGCTCTCGACCACCGCCTCCATCCCGCTCGCCTGGAGCGGGATCGACCCAGCCTCGATCATTCGCCCACCGCCGAAGTAATCGCTACTATTTTACTACAATTGATGTCGTTTTCGCTGTTTTCGCCCGTGTTCGTCATCCGTCTCACGCTGGGGACGCAGGAAGTGCGATCGTATAACTGTTGGGTTGAAATATGGATATTTGCGCTGGTGTTGGAATGGATATGTCCGTTTTGCGGTACAGTATTATCGATATAAGGTCGTATTCCGGTCGGGAATCGCTCGATATTGGACCGAAAACCGTACGTTCGTCGATTCGGTTTCCGGCAGGTGTTGCGCGAGAGCGGCGTCCGCGCCCGAGATCGGGAGTCAGTCGTCGGCCGGTGCGGACTCGACGAGCGTCGCTGGCTCGACGGATGCGTACCGAACGACCGCATCGAACTGCCCGATCGAGAAGCGTTCGTCCGATGTGATACCGCGTGCGTCGGGCTCGCACAGACGTGTATCGACGAACCGCTTCGCGACGAGGGCTTTCCGGGCGTCGTCCGCGCTGTCGATCCGCTCTTGTGCCTCTTTGACGAGCAGCGCGGCGGTGTAGACGTCGAAGACGTAGTTCGCGAGTTTCTTGGCGTGGAGCTGGGCGTACTCTCCGTCGGCCCCGGCGAGATGAACCAACGACTCCTGAAGGCCGGCGAAGGCGTCCTCGATCGCCGCGGTCGGTTCGTCGAGGCAGGGATGCTCGGCCGCGTCGAGGTTGGCGCGGATCGCGGGCAGGAGCGCCTCGTGGGCGTCCTCGCGGTCGAGCGCCCGGAGCAGATCGAGTGAGAGGACGTTCGAGGTTCCTTCCCAGATCGGGAGCACCTGGGCGTCACGGAGCAGGCGCGGGGTGACGAACTCACGGACGTAGCCGTTGCCGCCGAGCACCTCACACGCGTACGAGGCGGTTTCGACCGCCATCCGCGCGGTCACGTGCTTCGCCACCGGCACGAGCGCGCGCACGAGCTTGAACGCCCGCTCGCCGGCCTCGGTCTCACGCCCCTCACGCCGGTAGCGGTCGAGGACGCGCGCGCCGTCGAAGGTGAACGCGGCGGCGGCCTCGTAGTCGACGGCCATATCGACGAGATCGCGGCGCATCAGGGGGTAGTCTTGAATGACCTCCCCGAACGCCTCGCGGTTCGCGGCCCGAACTTTGGATTCGAGCAGCGCACGACCCATGATCCCGACCGCGGCGGTGGCGTTCGAGAGGCGCTCGAAGTTGAGCATCTCGGTCATCTGCCGGAACCCGTTCTCGGGTTCCCCTACTAAGAACGCCTCCGCGCCGCGGAATTCGATCTCCCCTGTGGGGACCGAGATCGTCCCGAGCTTGTCCTTCAGCCGGCGGAACAGTGCGTCGTTGACCATCCCGCCCGGTTTGGTGTGCGGAACGAGAAACAGCGAGAGGCCCGCGGTTCCGTCGGGCGCGTCGGGCCGGCGAGCCAGCGCGAGCGCGCCCTGAGCGTCGATGTTCGAGCAGAACCACTTCTCGCCGGTGAGGCGGTAGCTGCCATCAGGGGCCTCCTCGGCAACGGTTTCGTTCGCGCCGACGTCGCTGCCGCCCTGTTTCTCGGTGAGGAACATCGCGCCCTCGATATGCTCGTCGGCGTCACGGCTGGTGAGGCGGTCGAAATAGCCGTCGAGGCTCCCGTCGTCGAATTCGTCGAGCACGAGCGCGACGCCGGTCGTCATCGACACCGGACAGACGAATCCGGGATCGGCGTACGAGAGCAGCGCTTGCTGGGTCAGCGTGTGCGTGAGTCCGAGCGGCTCGTCGCGGCCCGGCGGCGCGTGGAAGGCGTCGTGGGTCAGCCCGAATTTTTCATAGGAGATCCGTTCGTTTTCGTCCTGAGCGGGATGGTACTCGACCTCGTTTCGCACTTCGCCGTGCTGGTCGTAGGTGTGGAGTTCGGGGCCGTGGCGGTCGATCCGATCGGCGTTGTCGGCGATCGTCGACCCGACCACGTCACCGAACGCCTCCAGTCGAGGCTCGGCCCACGCGAACTCCTCGTCGGGATAGGTCCGTCGCGCCTCGTACTGGAGGGTGCGATCGAGGGTCCAGTAGTTCACGTCCCGACCGGCCTCGAACTGTCCGTAGTCGATGGCCTCGCGTGTCATGTCGTCACATCCGTCGCTCACGGCATAACTGCTCGGTCCGTCTTGGCTCGGTCCTGTATCGGCGTGTTAGAGTCGTTTGGCGACGTCCTCAGCGAAATAGGTCAGAATTAGGTCCGCGCCGGCGCGTTTGATCGAGAGCAGCGATTCGTCGGCGGCAGAATCGAGGTCGAGCCACCCCTTCTCGGCGGCGGCGTGGAGCATGGCGTACTCACCCGAGACGTTGTAGGCCGCCACAGGTTGGTCAGTCCGCTCGTCGACCCTGCGGACGACGTCGAGATACGGCAGCGCGGGCTTGACCATCAGCACGTCCGCGCCCTGGTCGACATCGAGATCCACTTCTCGAAGCGCCTCGTCGGCGTTCGCGGGGTCCATCTGGTAGTGCCGCCGGTCGCCGAAGGCGGGTGAGCCGTCGGCCGCGTCGCGGAACGGCCCATAAAAGCTGCTCTCGTACTTCGCGGCGTAGCTCATGATCGGTACATCCATGTGATTCGCATCGTCGAGTGCCGCCCGGATCGCGCCCACCATCCCGTCGGTCGCGCTGCTCGGTGCGACCATGTCCGCGCCCGCGTCGGCGTGGCTCGTCGCGACCTTCCCGAGGAGGTCGAGCGTCGTGTCGTTGTCGACCGTCAGCCCCGTTTCGTGCTGTTCGTGCAGTCCCGCCGCGCCGCCGTCGACTTCTGCCACACCACCGTCGGCCTCCGCAGCGCCGTTCTCCCAGCGCTCGCGGGCTTCTTCGGCGAGCACCCCACAGTGGCCGTGATCGGTGTACTCACAGAGGCAGACATCGGTGATGCAGAAGACATCGTTCTCGTCAGTGATCCGCCGGAGCGCGCGCTGGACCACGCCGTCGTCGGCCCACGCCCGGGTTCCGCGGTCGTCCTTCGATTCGGGGATACCGAAGACGATCACGCTCTCGACACCCGTTTCTGTGATCTCTTCGACGCGCGCGGCCGCCTCGTCGACGGGCACGCGCTCGTGACCCGGCATCGACTCGATCGGAACGCGCTCCTCCGTGGTGGCGTCGACGAACACCGGTGCGATCAGGTCGCTCGCCTCCAGGGTGGTCTCGCTGACGAGGTCGCGGAGTCCGTCCTGGCGGAGCCGTCGGGGGCGGCGCGTGAGGTTCATACCTTGATTGGGGCCGCGAGCGCCAAAACCCCTTCTCGTGCGCGATGCGTGACGCAAACGATTTAGGAGCTACCGGCAAACTCCCTGCCGATGTCCACTCCGGTCCTCCAGATCGCGGAGATGCCCGCCGCCCTCCGGGACCTGCTCGACTCGGAGTACGCACTGCTCGCCCTCCTCGCTGTGTTCGTGCTCGAAGGAGCCATGCTGATGTACTTCATGCCGAGCGAGGCGATCGTCCCGGTCTCGATCGGTCTCATGGGGAGTACAGTCACGGACGTCGCCACCATCATCGGCGTCGCGGTGATCGGAGCGACGATCGGTCAGGTCGGGCTGTTCGTCCTCGCGAAACGCGGTGGCCGGGAGTGGCTCCTCGAAAAGCGGTGGTTCCGGGTGAGCGACGAGCGCCTCGCCACCTTCGACGGCTGGTTCGACCGCTGGGGACCGATCGTCGTTCCGGTGAGCAACGCTCTGCTGTTCACTCGGGGGATGCTCACCGTCCCCGCAGGGTTCGCCGAGATGCGGACCCGGGAGTTCGTTCTCCTCTCTGCGGCCGGCACGGTGGTGTTCGAGACGGCGCTCGCGGCGATCGCGCTCGGCGTGATCGAGGTCGCGTTCTGAGGTCGGAGTGGGTTGTTTCGATTGGTGGGACGGACGTGAAAGGGCTGGGTCCGGCTTTCCCACACGGCGCTCGCCACGGTTTTGATGAGGTCTGCGGTCGCAGGTTCGTAGTCGCGGCTCATATTCACCTGCCAGCCTTTCGGCCCCTTAGGCGTCGTGAGAGTAACCAGAGTGATTTATCTCACCACGTTCTGCTTATACGTTAGAAATAGACATACTGTCGGTTATTGGCGAATGATTTCACGGCCGATAAAGTAAAGACTCTGCTTGTAGTAGCTTTCATGTGGGGTATATTACATGGGGGACCTAATCGTCTCGGAGTTCATGACCCTGGACGGCGTCATGGAAGACCCAGGTGGAGGAGAAGAATTCGAGCACGGCGGCTGGAGTTTTCAATTCGACCGTGGTCCTGAAGGCGACGAGTTCAAACTCAATGAGGCGTTGGAGAGCGAGGCGCTCTTGCTGGGCCGGACGACTTATGAGGGGTTCGCGGCAGCGTGGCCGGATCAGACGGATGAAGCAGGCTTTGCTGATAAGTTCAACAGCATGCCCAAGTACGTCGTTTCGACGACCTTGGAAGAACCTCTTGAATGGAACAACTCGACGCTGATCAGAGAGAACGTAGCGGATGAAGTCGCGAAGCTGAAACAGGAGTCGGACGGCAACATCTTGGTCAACGGTAGCGCACAGCTTGTCCACACGCTGATGGAACACGACCTCGTTGACGAGTACCGACTCATGACCTTCCCGATCGTCTTGGAGAGCGGGAAACGCCTCTTTGGAGGGACGAGCGATACAACGACGCTGGAACTCGTGGACACGAAGACGGTCGGTGAGGGCGTCGTCATCCTCACCTATCGTCCGGAGAGACAAGAAAACTAACCAGCAGTCCCCGTCCCTCCACAGCGAATCAGTGCGTGCCCTGGCAGTAGCCATTTGATTGTTGACTGGGTAGTGCTCTGGCGTGACCGGCGGGCTATCGGGGATCAATGGCGGCACGCGCATCTTCCGTATTGATATGGGGTCGGTCGTCTTCGTCGATCCACGACTCAGCGTGCCAGTGGAGCAAGTGAGTCGGATAGCACTGGTCGTCGGTGATGACCTGAAACCCGTTGGCGTCCGGCAAATATACTACGCGATCGAGAGTGTCCACCTCGGGAAATCGGCGGACGATTCCAGGACCGACCGACAGCCCCATAGACTCCGCCGTTTCGCCACCACCAGGCATCGAACTCACGCTCGGTTTCGGCTCCTGGCCAGTGCCGTCTCACCACCGCGATCAGTCGCGCGCTACTCGGTCCGCGAGTCGTCGCACATCGCTCGGCCGATCTCGGTCCGAACGAACTCCTCGGTGATGACCTCGTACCGGAGCGTGCCGTCGTCATCGGTGGCACACGCCGTGCAGAACGTCATGCGGCGCTGGGTCCCGTCTTCGAGCACGTACTCCTCGGTTTCGCGGTCGGTCGCCGTGGTCGAACCGCAGTCCGGACACGGGTGATCGGCCGCGGTGAGCGCGTCGTCCGCCATCGTCGATGGTTGTGTACGAACGGGATGGGCCTTCAATCTACTGCACCCGTCGGTCCGGATGGTCATGCACATGTGTGCGCCGTGCCTCCGCCACGGCCATGAGCGACGAGAAACAGGCCACGCTCGGCGGCGGCGAGGCCGACACGAGAGATCCGGACGAACACGCGACCAACGACTTCGGCGACGAACTCGGCGAGCACGAGACCAAGGGCGGGTACAACCGCTACGACGTCACGAGCCTGCTCCAGAAGGCCGTCCGGCGCTCGGACGAGGAGTGCGCGGCGTGGGCGGCGTGGGAACTCGTCCGCTCCGGGTACGCGTGGAACCTCTGGGATCGGCTCGCGCTCTACGTCGTCGAGGACCTGCGGGCGGGCGCGGATGTCGTCCTCACTATCGATCGCTACGAACGTCTGGCCACCGAACGGTGGGACGACGACGGCTGGGAGGGGCGACTCTGTGGGATCCACGCGGCGCTCGCCGCCGCCCGGGCCACCTCGACCCGGGAGGCGACGTACGCGAACGGGTACTTCGAGCGGGTGGCCGAGGAACGCGCCGCAGCGCGCGAGGCGGGCCGCGAGCCGGTCGAGACCTTTCCGGTCGGCGACCTCGAACCCGGTGGCGAGTTCGACGTGATCTTCGACCAACACACCTACGACGGTAAGAAGATGGGCCGCGACGGTCGGTACTTCACCGTTCACGGCGCGCGCGTCGGCCCGACGGGCGAGTCCGAGCTGAGCAAGCGGTGGCGACGCCGAGGTCTGTCCCTCGCCGATCGCTCGTACAGCGACGCGGAGCGCTCGCACGCGCTCGCGCCGGTCGATCCCGACGACCGCTGGGCCGAACCCGAGCAACCCAGCCCCGATGATTCGACCGAGGACGAGAACGAGGACTGACGACCCGATTCGAACCGAGCCGAACGATCAAGCGATACCCGTGGCTCGCAGGGGTTCGGAGCCAGCCGATCCGCACTCGGCGATGAAAATGGGCCGGACGTGCTCCCCCCGGCCCATGGTTCGCGTATGCTCCCACGCTCGGTGGTCCCGTGTTGGCCGAGCGTAGCACAGGCAACACGCCTGCACGATCCACTACGTCGGCCGACTCGCTTAGTTCTTGTTACCAGTTGCCATACTGTTTGGTATCGATCGATCCCGCGTGAGCGACCGTCGTCCGGAACCGGCAGAGTCGACCACGGCTGATCGGATCGCGTGGAACGAGACGATCGCGACTGAAACTCCTCTCAGAAACTCTCTGGGAGGAACACCTCGTGCTCGGGGAACAGCCGCTCCAGCACGTCGACGGTCTCCGAGGTTCGAACGTCGAGACCGCCAACCGTCCTGGCACGCTCGGCCGAGCAGTAGCCCACGAGAAGCTGTGAGAGCGTCCCGATGTCGGTCGTCGCGTCCGGCTCGGCGTCGGCATCGACCCGTTCGACGGACGCCACCCCCTCAGCGACCCGCATCGAGAACGTCGCGTCGTTCCACGGCGCGTGTGGATCGTCGACGCCGACGGTGAGGGTGGCGTCCTCGACACCGGGGTACGGGACGGCTTCGAGGGCCGCCGGAACGTCGACGATCCGGAGCATCTTGCCGGCGGCCACCTCGACTTCGACCGCGTCCCGATCGGTGACGACATCGAGGAGCCGGTCGTGGTCGTACCCGTACAGCTCGACCGCGCTCACCTGTGAATCGTGATCGTGGCAAAAGCGCAGGAGGTTCAGATACGCTTCGTGGTCGGCGAACGCCATCTCGTCGACCACCAGGCGTCGGCCGTCGTCACCATCCTTGATTCGGTAGACCAGATAGCCTCGGGGTTCGTCCCCCTGGAGCCACGCGTAGCAGTACCGCTCCGTATCGTAGCCCTGGAACACTCGATCGCGCCACCAGTCGTCGCTCCGGCGGGTCGCGAGGTTCACGTCGTCGAGCCATTTCTCGAAGACTGGTTCCAGGGTGGCGTACTCCTCGGGCTCGATCCGACGGAACTCACCGGCTGCGGCGGATCGTACCGTCGACAGCGCCGCGGGAGCGACGGTCGCGGTGTGATACCGACAGCCGGTCGCCCAGCCGTAGCGCGCGTAGAAGTCGTGTTTGAACGGTCGGAGAGCGGCGATCGGCCAGCCCCACTCGCGGTACTCTTGGAGCGAGGCTTCGAGCAACTCTCCGACGAATCCCTGGCGTCGACGTTCCGGCGGGGAGGCCACTCCCGAGAGGCCGGCCATCGGCAGCCATTCGCCGCGCAGCCGGACGGTGAACTCGATGTGGGTGCCGCAGGCCACGAGATCGTCGCCGTCGAAGATCCCCCGATCCTCGCCGAACGCCCACCGTCGCCGACGGCGCTCGTCGATCGGTTCGTCCGGATCGTACGGTCCCGATCCGGCATCGAAGGCGTAGCCCGTGATCGCGTGGTGGCGCTCCTCGTACTCCTCCGAGATGGGACGATACTCGGCCATACCGATTCGGGGGTGTCGTGCGTGAAATACTTTCAGGCTGTCCGGTAGATCGCCGTCGTCGATCTCAATCGTCCGCCGGGGCTGCGCCCGTCTCCGCATCCGCGTCCGTGTCTGCCGCCGCTCCCGCTGCCCCGCCCGCATCGAGCGCCTCCGCCAGGAGCTCCGAAAGCCCGACGATCTCGATGTCGTCCTCGAAGCTCCCTGTCTTGCGGCCGTCCTCGTACATCGTCATGCACATCGGACACGCGACGACGAACTTCTCGACAGCAGCCCCCGCGTCGGTGTCCTCCAGGGCCTCCCGAAGACGTTCCTCGCTGGGTTTGGGCTCCTCGTCGAAGTCCATCCAGAGCCCACCGCCACCGCCGCCACAGCAGAAACTGTTCGCCCGATTCCTGGGCATCTCGTTCAGGTCACACCCCGTGCGCCGGACGAGATCTCGGGGGGCCTCGTACTCGTCGTTCATCCGGCCGAGGTGGCAGGGGTCGTGATAGGTCACGGTGTGATCGAGTTCGGTGCCCGTGAGATCGAGCGCACCACTATCCGCGAGTTCCTGAACGACCTGCGTGTAATGGTGGACGTCGATCTCGCCGTCGGCGTTCCACTCCACGCCGTCGAGTTCGGGGTACTCGTTCGAGAACGTGTTGTAGCTGTGCGGATCGGTGCAGACGATGGTGTCGAACTCGCAGTCCTCGAAGGCCTCGACGTTGTCCTCGGCGAGCATCTCGTAGAGTCCCTCCTCGCCCACTCGCCGGACGTCGTTGCCGTCGTTCTGCTCGTCCTCGTAGAGGATGCCGTAGTCGACGCCCGCGTGCTCGAAGATCGTGGCGAGCGACCGCGCCACCCTCCGGTTGCGCTCGTCGTAAGAAGGATAATCGCCGACGTACCAGAGGTACTCGACGGCTTGTTCGCGCGCGTCGGGCACTTCGAAGTCGAGCTCCTCGGTCCACTCGGGGCGCTTGCGCTCGGGCTCCCCGAAGGAGTTGCCCTGGCCGAAGATGTCCATCATGGTCTCCTGGACGTTCTCGTCCATCTCGCCCATTTCGGTGAGCCGGCGGTTCATCTCGGTGAACTGCGGGACGTGCTCGATATCGACGGGGCAGGCGTCCATACACGCCATACAGGACATACACGACTCCATCGTGCGCGAATCGATGACGCTCGTCCCGCCGTCCGCGACGATTTCTTTGGTTTCGCCGCCGGCGTTCACCGACTCACGATACCCCTTGAGATCGAGGATCACGTCGCGCGGATCGAGCGGCCGTCCCGACGCCTTCGCCGGACACACCGACGAACACCGGCCGCACTTGGTGCAGGCGTCCTGATCGAGCATCTGTCGCCACGACATGTCTCCGATTTCGGTGAAGCCGATCTCGTCGGGATCGGCGTCGGCGGGCACGCCCGGCAGCCGGGTGCCTGCCTTCTCATCGCGGGTGACGACGTTGGCGAAGCTCGACAGCATGTGGAACGGTTTGGCGTAGGGCACCCACGCCACGAACCCGAGCGCGAGCAGGGAGTGCGACCACCACGTCGCCGGGTAGAGCGTGGTTGCGAGCTCCGGCGAGACGCCGACGCCCTCCAGAACGAGCGCGACGAACCAGCCCACGAAGCTCACGGTCTCGAACTCGGGAAAGCCAGTCGCGAGGATCCGCACGCCTTCGACGAGATAGCCGCCGGCAGCGAGGAGAAACAGCGTCCAGACGAACAGCCCGTCTTCGAGATCCGTATGCTTGCCCCACAGCCGCTCGTTCCGGACGACGTACCGCCGGTAGATCGCCATTCCGAGCCCGACGACGAACAGAAAGCCCATCGCGTCCATCACGAGCGAATACGAGAGGTAGAAATCGCCGACGAAGAAGGACTGCTCCTCACCCAGCAGGCCGGTCACGAGCCGATAGCCGTCCATGTCGATCCCGAGAATGGTGGTACCGATCAGCAGCGTGAGAAACCCCCACATGATGAACGCGTGCATCAGTCCGCCGTAGAGGTCGCGATTGAACTGGTTCTCGTTGGTGACGACGGTCTTCGCGGCGCTCACGATCCGGCTGGGGAGGTCGTCGAGCCGGGCGAAGGCATCCTCGGTTCCGCGGGTGTACCGCGCGAACCGCTCGTAGACCCCATACAGGAAGACCGTGACCGCGAGCGCCGTGAGAAAATAGAAGAGTGCTTTCCCGACGGGACCGATCAGCCAGAACGTCTCTCGGGTGACGGTCTCTCCCGTCTGGAGCACGAGTGTCATCGATTATCGTTGTAGAGCCGACCAGCGGGGTTAAATCTTGTCCACCCGTGGCGATCGGTTCGCAGTCGGCGACAAACTGCCAACTAATTCTTCGTTTTGTCCGGATCCGATCGAGGCTTGCTCTCCGCTCGGATCGCGGGATTCGTGATCGCTATGGAGAACTCAGACGAGCGCCCAGCCGACGAGCGCCGCAGCCAGACCGAGCACCGGCAGGTCGCGACGCGCGAACCGAAGGTGTGGCAGCGTCGGATTCCACGCGAAACACCGTGCGCGGAGCGCCACGCCGAGCTGATCGGCCCGCCCGAACGCCCGCCGGATTCCCGCACTCGTGACGATCTCCATCCGTTCGACGAGTCCACGCTCGTTCCCGAGTCGCGCCCGCATCGCCGCGCGCGTCCGCGAGAGATCGGCCACCAGCACCGGCAGAAACCGGAAGACCAGCGCTACGCCGACGCCGAGAAAACGACCTGGACGACCGGGGACGAGCCGCTGGATCGCCGCCCGGGAGTCGCGCACACGCGTCGTCCGAACGTAGACGACGCTCACGACGAGCACGAGCAGCACGCGATAGCTCGCGAGTGCCGGCGCGACCGCCTGCGAGGGGGCGATCCACGGCGGTCCGAGGGTAAGGACGGCGATCGCCGGCCCGACGACGAGGAAGGGAAGCGCGTAGCGCGCCTCGGCGAGGGCGGCGGCCGGCGACAGCCTCGCTGCCGCGAGGACGCTCCCCGCGAGCACGGTCAGGATCGCGAGGCCGCGCGGCGTGGTGTGGGCGAACGCCGCGATCGCGAACCCCACCTGCACCGCGAGCTTCGCCCGCGGATCGAGGCGGTGGGCGAGCGAGTCGCCGGGCTCGTAGCTCAACACGGCGCGCGCACGCCGAGCGTGGAGAGCTGATCGATCGCGTCGTCGGGCGGCGCGTCGAGCGCGACCCGCCCTTCGTTCATCACGAGCACGCGATCGGCGGGATCGACGAGATCACGGAGGTCGTGGGTGACGACCACGATCCCCGTTCCATCGGAATGGAGCGCCCGGAGCCGGTCGAGCACCGACTGTCGCGCCGGCTCGTCGAGGCCCGCGAACGGCTCGTCGAGCACGAGGTGATCGGGTGCCATCGCGAGCGCGCCAGCGATCGCGACCCGCGCCCGCTCGCCGCCCGACAGTCGGTCGATGCGCTCTGCCTCCCGGCCGTCCAGGCGCACCGCCGCGAGCGCCTCACGTACTCGTCGATCGATCTCCTCCCTGTCGAGGCCGAGGTTTTCGGGCCCGAACGCGACGTCCGCGCCCACCGTTGCGGCCACGAACCCGTCGCGCGGGTCCTGGAACGTCATCGCCACTGCGGTCCGCGCGGCCACCACGTCCCCACCGACCGGCTGGCCGTTCACCGACACGGCCCCCGAATCGGGATCGAGCAGGCCGTTGAACTGCCGGACGAGCGTCGTCTTTCCCGAACCATTGGGACCCGCGAGTACGACGAACGAGCCGTCGTCGATGGTGAGCGAGACATCGTCGACTGCCGGCCGCGGCTCCGTTTCGGTCGCGTCGTCCCGGTCGGCGGTGGACTCTCGACCCGCTTCCGCCGATCCCTCGGTGTCGTCGTAGCGATAGACGAGATCGCGGACCTCGATCATGACGTGGCGGCGATCGCGTCGCTCCGGACGATCCCCACCCCGGCCGCGATCTTCAGCGCCTCGGCCGGGATGAACGCGGCCGCACCGCCGACGAACGCCTCGGCAGGACCGAGATTTTGGACCACCATCAGTCCCGTTACCCCGAACGTGTAGATCACGACCACACCGAGAACCATCGCACCGACGAGCCGCGCGAGGCCGGCCGCTTTCGGATCGGTGAGTGAGGCACCCCCGTGAACGACACCGCCGATCGCGGCCGCCGCGAACGGGTACGACCAGAGGTAGCCCGCCGTGGGACCGACGAGAACGCCGAGTCCCGCCGATCCGCCGGCGAACACCGGTGCGCCGAGCGCGCCCGCGAGGAGGTAGAGCCCACAGGCCGCCCCGCCCCACACCGGACCGAGCAGGATGCCTGCGAGGAAGACCCCGAGCACCTGGAGCGTGACCGGGGCGGGCGAGACGGGGTTCGGGAAACTGACGTAGGCGAACGCGCCGATCAGGGCGGCGAACAGCGCAGCGCGCGCGAGGTTGCTCGCGGTCGCGTCGCCAACGAGTTCCACGTCACCGGTTTCGGCGCTCATCGCTCCCTCCCTCGTCGGTCCTGGCGTGGGTCGGCCATCGATACATCCCTCCAGCCGTCAACTCTCTTAGCCTCGTCGGTCGACGAACTCCCTGCATCGCCGGCAGGCTTTTACCGATCGATGTCAGACGCTTCGTTCGCGTGACGATGGACGAGAAAACTGAAGAACTCCGCGACATCTTCGTTGACGTCACCGACGAGTCGACGGTCACCGAGCGCCAGGAGGACACCCCCGGCTCGCTCGCGCGCGACGAACCGGCTGCCGAGCGCGTGGAGGGGGTCGTGGCCTCGATGCGCGAACGCTACGACTTCGATACCGACCTTCCGGACGCGGCGCTCGCCGATCTGGTCGAAGGGTTCTACGACGGGTTGGACGACGCCGCCCTCGCGGAACGCGCTGCCGAGGCTGCAAACGAAGACGACGCCGACGAGGAGACGGGATCGGACGTGTCAGAGGCCGAAACCACCGAACCGCCCGACCTCTCCCGCCGCGACGTCTTCCGCGCGCGGATGGATCTCCACCTCGTCCGCGAGGCCGACACCGACGCCCCGTTCGCCCTCGGCGATCTCCGGGATCGCCTCACGAACGACGAGTCGATCGACGAGATCGCCGCCGACCTCGACGCCGCGGAGTCGACGGTGCGGCGCTACCGTCGGGTGCTCGAAACCCAGGCCGAACGCCGGCGCGTCGGCGATCGCTTCCGCGAGGAGTTCGACGAGATCCTCGCCGACGCCGATCTCGCCTCGCTCACCGAGGACGTCACCCGTGACGGCCTCGACGACGCCACCGACGGGATGGAAAACGACCTCTCGTTCTGATCGCCGTGTCCCCGCTGTCGATCGTCCGGTCGTGACCCGAGTAGCGCACGCGAACGGGTTATCCGTCCGTGGCTCGTCGTTTCGGCCGAATGCAGGTCGCGCTTCTCACCGTCGGCGACGAACTCCTTGCGGGCGACACCCAGAACACCAATGCGACGTGGCTCGCGGGCCAGCTCGCCGATCGCGGCGCGACGGTCGCACGGATCCTCGTGGTGCCCGACGACCGTGATCTGATCGCCAGAAAAGTGAGTGAGTTCGCCGAGAGTTTCGACGCCGTGATCGTGACGGGCGGGCTCGGTGGGACGCCCGACGACGTCACGATGGCCGCGGTAGCGCAGGCGTTCGACCGTCCGCTCGCCCCCGACGACCGTGCGCTCGCGGACGTCGAGGCCACGGTCGAGGCCGTCCGCGAGGAGTTCCCCGACATCGACCTCGACCGCGAGGCCGAGGCGTCGATCCCCGACGGGAGTCGACCGCTGCTGAACGAGCCGGGCCTCGCCCCTGGCTGTGTGATCCAGAATATCTACGTACTCCCTGGCGTTCCCGACGAGATGACGGCGATGTTCGAATCGGTCGCCGACTCGTTCGGGGGCGACGTCGAGTCGCGGACGTTCCACACCGCGACGCCGGAGGCCGACCTTATCGACGACCTCGAAACCGCTGGCGAGCGTTTCGACGTCGCCGTCGGATGTTATCCCGATCCTGCAGTCCGCCACAACCGAATCAAACTCACCGGCGAGGATCCCGCCGAACTCGACACGGCGGCCGACTGGTTGCGCGAGCGCGTCGACGTGACGACGCCCGCGGAGTGAGCGCCGGACCGTCGACACCGGATCGCCGTTACCGGATCGTTTCGTCGGCCGATCGCGGTGTGTCTGGCGCGGATGTCGTGTTCTCGCTCGACTGGAGGATCGTGAGCGCGGTCATGAGATCGGTCCGCGAAACGAGACCGGTGAACTCCCCGCGGAGATCGACGACCGGGAGTCGGCCGACGCCTTCGGACTGCATTGTGGAGAGTGCGGTCATCGCGTCGGCGTCCACCGGGACTGTCGTGAGATCGCGGGTCATCACCTCCTCGACCCGGTAGGCGTCGCGCTCGACCTCACGGACTTCGCGAGCGTCGGACAGCGTGACCAGCCCGACGAGTTCGCCGTCAGCGAGAACCGGATAGCCGGTGTGGCGCTCGGTCAACATCCGGTCGATCAGCTCGGCGACCGACGTTTCCGGCGTGACGGCGTGGATCTCGGCGGCCGGCGTCATGACTCGCTCGATCGCGACGCCCTCCAGGGCGGCTTTCGTGGTGGCCTGCTGGGCCTCGCCGGCGGCGCTCATGTAGATGAAGAAGGCGATCGCGATCAGCACGATGCCGCCCGAGAGCAGCCCCGCGAGACCGAGGAGGAACGCGAACCCCTTGCCGACCTCGGCGGCGAGCTGCGTCGCCCGAGCGTGGGTGCGATTGCGCGCGAGCAGCGCACGCAGGACGCGACCACCGTCCATCGGGAAGCCGGGGAGGAGGTTGAACCCCGCGAGGACGACGTTCGCCAGCGCGAGATACGCGAGCACGAACCGTGCGGCTCCGAACGATTCGGGGAGTGCGAGGAAGCCGAGATACGAGACCGCACCGACCGCGATGCTCACGATCGGCCCCGCGACCGCGACGGCGAACTCCTGTCGCCAGTCCTCGGGCATCTCGGTCAGCTGGGCGATCCCGCCGAGGAACCAGAGCGTGATCGAGTCGATAGGGTAGCCGTACCGCATCGCCACCAGCGAGTGGCCGAGTTCGTGGAGCACGACCCCGACGAACAGCCCGATGGCGGCGACGCTGCCGAGCACGAGCGGGGTCTGGCCCGCCGATAGCGACGCCGCCGGGAGGTTCGCCCCCACGACGTCGTTCATGATCGAGATCCACCGTCCCACGTCCGTGGCGATGAGCCACGCGAACAGGGGGAGGACGAGCAGGAACGACAGACCCACCTTGATGGGGATCCCGGCGATGCGGCCGATCCGAAAGCTGGGCATACCCCGAGTAGGGCTGGCGGCATCTTAAGCCCGCCCCCGCCCACGAACGCTTTTGCCCGCGCCGATCGTCCGTGACCCATGAGCGAGTCATCCCCGGTGGTGCAGCGAGCGGAAGACATCGAGTACGAGAGCGTCGATGCGGCTGATGGCCTCGAAAAGGGCGTGCTCGTCGACGAGGAACGCGGTGCGCCGAACTTCGCCATCCGACGGTTCACGCTCGCTCCCGGAGCCGAGGTCCCGAAACACACCAACGAGGTCGAACACGAGCAGTACGTTCTGGAGGGGGAGTACGTCGTGGGGATCGGAAACGAGGAACACGCCGTGAGTTCGGGCGACTCGCTGTTGATCCCTGCCGGAACGGTCCACTGGTATCGCAACGAGGGGAACGAAGAAGGGGCGTTCATCTGCGCAGTGCCGAACGGCGACGACGCGATCGAACTCGTGGAGTGAGGAGGTCGGCTCGGGCGGTCTCGACGATCGTTCGAGTGACTGAAATACCTCACTCGCGTACACCCAAGCGTGTCACAGCAGGTCGGGCGGGTCGAGACGCTGTTCGTCCACGGCATGGGCGACGAGTATCTCGTAGCCGCGGTTCGCGACGGGACGCGGCTCTTTCGCGCGCGGCTCGAACTCGGAACGACCGATGCCGGCCCGCGGCCCGCAGCCTTCCGCATCAAGGAAGGCTCGGGCGAGGAGCCGCGCAGCCCGGATCAGTTCGTCGAGATCGCGCGCCGCGCCGGCCGCATCCGGATCTCCGAACAGACGAGCCGCCACGACCGCGACGCGATCCGCGAGATGCTGTCGGGCTACCAGCTCGACGCGAAAACAGTGAGGACCTGCCGGTACTGCGCGTCGGCCGGGCGCTACTCCCCGATCACGAGCGAGACCGCGATCGAGGCCGACGGCGAGACCATCTGTCCCGACTGCGCGCGGACCGAACTCGAACGCGAACTCGCCCACCACGACGTGAGCGCGACCGCCGGCGACCGGCTCCAGGAACTGCTCACCGAGGTTCAGGACCTCGATCGCGTGGTCAATCTGCTCTCGGGGCATCTCGATCCCGACCTCACGAAGTTCGACGAGATGAGCGCCACTACTGAAGCTGTGGACCCCGTTCCGGTGGGCGATCTCGACCTCCATTCCGACATGCAGGAGCTGCTCGACGACCGCTTCGAGACCCTGCTTCCCGTGCAGAGCCTCGCCGTTCACGGCGGCGCACTCGACGGCGAGGATCAACTGGTCGTGAGCGCGACGGCCACCGGAAAAACGCTGATCGGTGAGATGGCGGGGGTCGATCGGCTGCTGCGTGGCGAGGGGAAGATGTTGTTTCTGGTGCCGCTTGTCGCGCTTGCGAACCAGAAGTACGAGGACTTCAGCGACGAGTACGGCCACCTCGCCGACGTCACCATCCGAGTGGGCGCGAGCCGCGTCCGCGGCGACGGCGAGCGGTTCGATCCCGACGCCGACATCGTGGTGGGAACCTACGAGGGGATCGATCACGCGCTCCGGGTCGGCCAGGACCTCGGCGACATCGGCACGGTGGTGATCGACGAAGTTCATACCCTCGAAGACGACGACCGGGGCCACCGCCTCGACGGGCTGATCGCGCGGCTCAAGGGCTACTGCGAGGGCCGTGCCGGCGGCAGCGGTGGCGGTTCCGGCGGTGGCGGTTCTGGCGGTCGCAGCGGAACGGCCGGAACAGTGGGAACACAGTGGCTCTACCTCTCGGCGACGGTCGGCAACCCGCGCTGGCTGGCGGGGCGGCTCGACGCGAATCTCGTGGAGTTCGAGGAGCGCCCGGTCCCGATCGAGCGCCACGTCACGTTCGCCGACAGCCAGGAGAAAGCCCGCGTAGCGAACAAACTCGTCAGGCGGGAGTTCGACCGCGAGTCCTCGAAGGGGTATCGCGGCCAGACCATCGTGTTCACCAACTCCCGGCGGCGGTGTCACGAGCTGAGTCGAAAGTTGGAGTACGACGCCGCGCCGTATCACGCTGGCCTCGATTACTCCCGCCGGAAGACGGTCGAACGCCAGTTCGCCGATCAGGACCTCGCCGCGGTCGTGACGACGGCGGCGCTCGCGGCCGGCGTCGACTTCCCCGCCTCCCAGGTGATCTTCGACTCGCTCGCGATGGGGATCGAGTGGCTCACGGTCCAGGAGTTCCACCAGATGCTCGGGCGCGCGGGCCGGCCGGACTATCACGATCGGGGCGTGGTCTACGTCCTCGTCGAACCCGACGGGAGCTACCATTCGAGCATGCCTGGCTCCGAGGACGAGACCGCGTTCAAACTCCTGAAGGGCGAGATGGAGCCGGTCGCGATGCGCTACGACGAGACCAGCGCCGTGGAAGAGGTCCTCGCGAACATCACCGTCGCGGGCGAGGGCGCGAAGGGACTCACCGATCGGATGGTGGGTGAGGTGCCGCTGAAACACGCGGTCGGCAAGCTGCTCGATTACGGGTTCATCGACGGACTCTCCCCCACGCCGCTCGGCCGCGCGGTGACGCGTCACTTCCTCGAACCCGGCGTCGCGTTCACGATGCTCGATGGGATCCGAAAAGGGGCTGATCCCTACGATGTGGTGGCAGACGTCGAACTCCGCGACGAGGAGGAGTGAGTTCAGGCCAGCAGACCGACGACCGCGGGAACGAATGCGACCCCGAGCACCGAGAGAAGCACTACGAGGACCGCGCCGGGCAGCCCCCCGATCGCGACGATCGCGAGCGTGAGCCAGTTGATCTCGACCCCGACGCCGAGCCACTCCGCGACGAGGAAGACCAGCAGGCCGACGACCGCGTTGATCAGCAGCGGTCGAACGGCTTGAACGATCCGCGCCGCACCGAGCAGGAAGACGACCGCGACCGCGAGCGCCGCGATTTCGATTCCTGTAACCATACCCGGACTCCGCGGCCGTGACGTATCCCTTCTGCGATCGAACGGAAGGGTTTATTCGCTGCCGGACGGTAGAAGAGACACGGGACCGTGGGTTAGCCTGGTATACTTGCAGCCTTGGGTGCTGCCGACCCCGGTTCAAATCCGGGCGGTCCCACTACCGTTCTTATTCGAAGACGGAACTACCCGATCCTGAATGGAGATTCATCGGAAGGGCGACCTCACCGAAGCCGTCGTCATCGCCGAACTGATGAAACGGTCGGTTCCAGTCTCGATTCCGTTCGGCGATAACGAGCGATACGACATCGTCACTGAAACTCCCGATGGTGGACTGTTGAAGCTACAGATAAAGACCGGCTGGATGGCGGACGGGACGATAGCGTTTCACGGGACCTCACAGCACACCAACGCAACGGGAAACGTCTACGAGGAGCACTCTGACGATGTCGATTTCTTCCTCGTTTACTGCCACGAACTGGAGAGCATGTACCTCGTTCGAGAAGACGAGTTCCAAACCAGAATGTCGTTGCGAGTCGAAGAGCCCGAACAGGTGAAGCCGAGCACCAACTGGCCCGAAGAGTACGAGTTCGACGCGAACTGGCCGCCGGCGTGACCCACGCCACACTCGGGCGGCGAAGAATCTCCACGCCGTCTCGTCCACTTTCACTCCCCACGTTGCGAAGGTTCTTACCCGGAAGCGCACTACCCGAGGCCAAGATGGCTCGTGCGGAGAACACCGAACTGATCGACGACTTCGAGGAGTTCTACCGCAACTACTACCGGAACGAGATCGGCGAGCTCGCGCGGCAGTACCCCAACGAGCAGCGGTCGCTGTTCATCGACTGGGACGATCTCTATCGGTTCGACTCGGATCTCGCCGACGACTACCGCTCGCAGCCGGGCCAGCTCCAGGAGTACGCAGAAGAGGCGCTTCGACTGTACGACCTCCCCGTGGACGTGGGGCTCGGGCGCGCACACGTCCGAATCAGGGGGCTTCAGGAGAACACCGAAATCCGGGAGATCCGGGCACGACATCGTGGCCAGCTCCTCTCGGTCCAGGGAACGGTCCAGAAGGCAACCGACGTACGTCCGAAGATCACCGAGGCCGCCTTCGAGTGCCAGCGTTGCGGGACGCTCACCCGGATCCCACAGACGGGTGGCGATTTCCAGGAGCCCCACGAGTGCCAGGGGTGTGAGCGCCAGGGCCCCTTCGACATCAACTTCGACCAGTCGGAGTTCGTCGACGCTCAGAAAATTCGGGTCCAGGAGAGCCCCGAGGGACTGCGCGGCGGCGAGACGCCCCAGGATATCGATGTCCACATCGAGGACGACATCACCGGGAAGGTGACCGCAGGCGACCACGTTCGCGTGACGGGCGTGCTCCATCTCGATCAGCAGGAATCCGGCCGCGAGTCGACGGCGATGTTCGACGTGTTCATGGACGGTGTGTCGGTCGAGATCGAGGACGAGCAGTTCGAGGACATGGACATCGACGAGGCCGACAAGCGCGCAATCGTCGACCTCTCGACCGCCGACGACATCTACGAGCAGATGGTCGCCTCGATCGCGCCCTCGATCTACGGCTACGAGCAGGCCAAGCTCGCTATGACGCTCCAGCTCTTTTCGGGGGTCGCCAAACACCTCCCCGACGGGTCGCGTATCCGGGGGGATCTGCATATGCTCCTGATCGGGGATCCTGGTACAGGCAAGTGTGTCAAGGGTGATACCAGCGTGACGCTCGCAGACGGCTCGGAGCGACCGATCCGCGACGTCGTCGAATCGAACCTCGACGCGCCGACCGCGATCGAAGACGGCGTTTACGACGAGGTTGATCTTTCGCTGCCGACAATGGGGCCGGACGGGACCATCACCGAAGGACGGGCGACGAAGGTGTGGAAGCGCGAAGCACCGGAGAGGATGTACCGTCTCCGAACGACGAGCGGCAAAGAGATCGAAATCACACCCTCCCATCCGCTGTTCGTTCAATCAGATGGTGGATTTGCTGCAAGGACGGCGGCGAAGCTGGACGAGGGAGCGTTCGTTGCGACGCCACGGCGGGTTCCGACCGCCGGGGACGACACGCTCGATGTCGGCTATGACCTCGATGACAGCCCCCACAATACGAACCGCGACATCGTGCCGGACGTGGGCGACGAACTCCAGCGCGTTCGGAAAGCACTCGCACTCTCGCAGTTCGAGTGTGGTATCGCACGGACGACCTATCAGCACTACGAACGTGGCGATCGGAACCCGAGCCGCGACTCGCTGCTGACCGTCGTCGAGGCCTTCGAGGAACGGATCGAGTGGCTTCGGACGACGGAACAGCGGGTCGAGGCCGGCGGCTGGGAGGATATCGAGTCGGTCAGGGACGAACTGAACGTCTCACAGGCCGATCTCGCCGACGAAATGGACGTCGAGCAGACGGCGGTGAGCTACGACGAACGAAACGATGTCGTCCCCGACGGTGGTCGAACGATGGCTGGCAAGAACGCGATCCTCGAACGCATCGCGTCGGCCCTCGATGCCGTCGATAGCGTGGCGCGCCTCCGGGACCTCGCCGAAAACGATGTCCGGTGGGATCGGATCGTCTCCATCGAGGAACTCACACCCGAGTACGACTGGGTGTACGACCTCGAAGTCGACGACACCCACACGTATCTCTCGAACGGTGTCGTCTCGCACAACTCCCAACTCCTTCAGTACATCCGACAAATCGCGCCCCGATCGGTGTACACCTCGGGGAAAGGGAGCAGTTCGGCAGGGCTGACGGCGAGTGCGGTCCAGGACGACTTCGGCGAGGGCCAGCAGTGGACCCTCGAAGCAGGGGCGCTGGTGCTCGCCGACCAGGGGATCGCGGCAGTCGACGAACTCGACAAGATGAAATGCGTGACTGGCGACACGCTGGTCCACCTCGGTGATCGAATCGCTCGAATCCGGGACATCGCCCACGAAGCGGTTCGAGACGGCACCATCGAGTCACTCGAGAACAGCCGGAGCATCCGTGATGTCGACCTCGAGGCGTGGACGATGACCGATGACGGGCGACTGGTGACGCGTCCCGTGACGGCCATCCACGAGTACGATGCACCCGAGTCGCTCGTCGAGGTCTCGCTCTCGACGGGCGAACGGTTGAGTGCGACCGCCGATCACCCGTATTTCGTTTTCGAGGACGGCGAGCGCGTCGAGAAAGCCGCTGCCGACGTCGAATCGGGGGACTGGGTGTACGTCCCCCGGTCCATCGAGGCACCGGCGACGGACGGCGGGACGCTAAGTCAGCGCGGCGATTCGAACGCCGTTCGGCGTTCGTTCTCGGACGAAACTCCCGGACAAGATGGCGTCTCGCCATCCTTGGGGAGAGTGCTCGGCTACCTCGCCGGCGATGGGAACCTGTACTACCAGCGTGATGCCGGCGTCTACGGCATTCAGTTCACGAACACCGAAGAAGAGCTACTGGCGGACTTCGAACGAGCCTGTGAGGGCGCGTTCGACGCGGAGACGGTTCGACCACCGAGCGAACGGCGTGAGGACGGCGTCGAGACGGTTCGACTGTGTGGCCGGGAGTACGCCGACGTCGTCCTCGAAGCGGGGATGAATCTGGAGACGTACGACGGCAAACGCGTGCCCGAGGGGGTCACCGAAGCGTCCCGCGCTGCGAAGGCGGCGTTCGTGCGTGCGTTCGCCGACAGCGAGGGGAACGTCGACGGCCGGATGGTGAAACTTTGCTCGGCAAGCCACCAACTGCTACTGGGCGTCAAACACCTCCTGTTGGAGTTCGGTATCTCCTGTCAGATTCAACACCGCATGCGGGAGGGAAAACGCGATATCTATCTGCTCGTCATCACCGACGCCGACTCGCTGGCCGCGTTCGACCGGCAGATCGGCTTCACCCTGGATCGAAAACAGACGGCCCTGACGGAGACGGTCGAGACGGTCAGCGGCGATCGAACGATTCTGGATGTCCTCCCCGACTGCGGGGCCGTGCTTGAGACGTGTCGAACGTCGCTTCGCCTCCACCAGTCCGAATGCGGGATCGACGACGCCACGTACTGTGACTTCGAGAACGGCGACGCCGATATCTCGTTCCGTCTGGCGCGTGTCGTCTTGGAGGCGTTCGAAGATCGCAAACGCCGGGCGTCGCTCGCACTCGACGAACTCGACAGCGCCGGGTGGGACGATCTGGAGCGGATTCGGACCACGTTCCACGTTTCGCAGTCGGGGCTCGCCAAAGGGACGGGATTCAGCCAGCAACAGGTGTCCCGGCGCTGGGGAGAGGACGAGGGGATGAAGGAGACCGTCGCCGACCGGCTCCGATCGGTCCTCGGATCGGTCGCCGATACGGACCTCAGTCGGTTCACGCAACTGGTCGACGGCGACGTCAAATGGCGACGCGTCGAGACCGTCGAAACGGTTCCTGCGACGGTCGACGACGACCGTATTCGCCTGCTGGAGGTAGATTTGGCGGACGTCTTGGGCTGTTCGACCGACGAAGCCCGCGAACGAGCACGCGCGTTCCGCACGGACGATCCCTCGCCTGCGGGGTGGGACGAACTACGCACGGTTCTCGAGCGATACGGCATCTCGATGACGGCAGTCGCGGACGATCTGGGCGTCGATCAGGCGACGGTTTCTCGCTGGTTCAACGGCCACGTTTCGACCGATGAGTTCGAGACTGTCAGGGACGCTGTTCTGGATCGGGCCGACATCGTCCGTTCTGCGGCGGTCCGCAAACTGGAGGAGATCGAGGAACGCGAACGACCCAGCGTGTACGACCTGACCGTGGACGGGACACACAACTTCGTTGCGAACGGCATGATCGTCCACAACTCCGACGACCGCTCGGCGATGCACGAGGCGCTCGAACAGCAGACCATCAGCATCAGCAAGGCGGGCATCAACGCCACTCTCCAGTCGCGGTGTTCGCTGCTCGGTGCGGCGAACCCCAAGTACGGGCGATTCGACCAGTACGAATCGATCGGCGAGCAGATCGATCTCGAACCCGCCCTCATTTCGCGGTTCGACCTGATCTTCACGGTGACCGACGACCCCGACCCCGATCGGGATAGAGAGCTCGCCGAACACATTCTCAGAACCAACTACGCTGGCGAGCTCAACACCCAGCGGACCGAACAGACCGCGGCGAACGTCAGTCAGGCGGAGGTCGATGCGGTCACCGATACGGTCGCGCCCGCGATCGAGCCCGACTTGCTCAGAAAATACGTCGCCTACGCCCAGCGCAACTGCTTCCCGACGATGACCGAAGAGGCGAAAGAGGCGATCAGCGATTTCTATGTCGATCTTCGGGCCGAGGGAGCCGACGAGGACGCGCCGATCCCCGTCACGGCACGGAAGCTGGAGGCGCTCGTCCGGCTCGCGGAGGCATCGGCGCGAGTGCGGCTCGCGGATACGGTCGAGATCGAAGACGCCGAGCGCGTCATCGAGGTCGTCCGCACCCAGCTCCAGGATATCGGCGTCGATCCCGAAACCGGGGAGTTCGACGCCGACATCGTCGAAACGGGGACCTCGAAGACCCAGCGCGACCGGATCAAGAACGTGAAGGCACTGATCGCGGAGATCGAAGAGGAGTACGACGCTGGCGCGCCGATCGAGGAGGTGCTCGATCGCGCCGAGGAGACCGGAACCGAGCGCTCGAAGGCCGAACACGAACTCGAAAAGCTCCGGCGGCAGGGCGAGGTGTACGAACCACAGACCGATCATCTCCGGACGACCTGAGACCGGCGGCGTGAGCCGCAGACCGAGTCACGCGCGCAGCGCCTGGTAGGTCGCCCGGAGCGTCACCGGCGTCACGTCGGCGACCTCCGCAGCCGCCTGCTGGGTGAGGCCGTGGTCGGTTTCGGTCGCTGCGGTGTAGAGACAGGCCGCAGCCACCCCGCTCGGGTTCCGGCCGCTGACGAGGCCACGGTCGCGACCCTCGGCGACGAGTTCCCGAGCCCGGGCCTCGACTCCGTGAGGTAAGTCGAGCTGGCTGGCGAATCGAGCGAGGTACTCGCTGGGATCGATCGGCCCGGTCGGGAGGCCGAGATCGCGATTCAGCGCGTCGTAGGCCGCGGTGAGTTCGTCCCGTGATGCCTTCGCGACCGTGACGATCTCCGCGAGCGTGCGCGAGACGCCGTCGGTTCGACAGACCGCGTAGATCGTGGCGGCGGCGAACCCCTCCAACGAGCGCCCTCGAAGGAGGTCGGCGTCCTGAGCCGACTCGAACAGCACGCAGGCCCGATCCCGCACGCTGTCCGACAGCCCGAGCGCACAGACTTGACGGCGGATCTCGGTGAACGCGTACACCCGGTTGCGCTCGGCTTTCGAGGCGATCCGCGAACGGGTGTGCTGGCGGCGGAGTCGCGCGAACAGTCGGCGTTTCCGTCCGGTGAGCCTGGTCGAGCGCCCGATCTCGGTCGAGAGGCCACGGTCGTGGCGCGAGCGCGTCAGCGGTGCGCCGGTTCGCTTGCGTGTCTCACGCTCGAACGACCGCCACTCGGGACCGCGGTCGATCTCGTCGACCGCGACGACGAGACCACACTTGGTGCAGACCGTCTCCTCACCGACAGCGACTAGCCGTCCATTGCATTCCGGACAGCCACCGCTTGATTTCATACTTGCAGATACCTACATTCTATGAACTTAATAGTTTATGATTTGTCGTTCGAGTCGTTCGATGACCGATTACTGCGAATCGCGAACGTCGTCGGCGATCCGATCGAGATCGTCGTCGGCGAGATCGGGCCGGTCGCCAGCGACGACGTGGATCGGCGCGCCGCCGTCGCCCTCGAACCGCGGGATCACGTGGCCGTGGACGTGTGGC
Organism: Halococcus sp. PRR34; assembly: GCF_028617175.1. Taxonomy (NCBI): domain Archaea; kingdom Methanobacteriati; phylum Methanobacteriota; class Halobacteria; order Halobacteriales; family Halococcaceae; genus Halococcus; species Halococcus sp. PRR34. The sequence goes on from NZ_JAQJDA010000028.1 coordinate 28,296, forward strand.
ACCTCCTGGCCGGCGGCCGAGCCGTTGTTGAACGCCACCGTGGTGGCGTCGGCGTCGACCGCCGCCTCGACTGCCGGCGTCAGCCGGTGGAGCGCAGCGAAGACATCGCTAGCGAGGTCCTCGGAGAGGTCGTCGAGGCGCTCGTGGTGGTCGTTGGGAACGACGAGCGTGTGGCCCGGCGCGAGTGGGTTCGCGTCGAGAAAGGCGGTCACGGTGTCGGTCTCGTGGACGATACGGCCAGGGATCTCGCCGGCGACGATCCCGCAAAAGGGGCAGTCGGCGGACATGGCCGACTCATCGCGCGCACAAGGCAAGAACGTTCTGCCGTGATCGTCTTTCGAGAATCAGTCGATCCCGGCGAGTGTTTCCTCGATGGTGGTGAGATACGATTTGCGGGTGTAGCCGAGTCGTGATACCCAGACCTCTTGGTAGGAGGGATGAAGTATCGGCATCAGCGTGGTGTCGAGACTGGCGAGTGAAACGGGTTCGAGCACCGTGTCGATGAACCCATCGAGATCGCGGTCCTCGGTCGCCAGCAGGCTCTCGGTCGCGTGCTTGCCGGTCGCGATGACAGCCCGTGGCTCGACGGTTGCGATCTCACGTTCGAGATACGGTCGGCAGTTCGCGCGCTCGTCGGCCGTGGGTTCGCGGTTCGAGCCGTCCTCGCCTTCGGGGAAACACTTGACGGCATTCGTGAAGTAGCACTCGTCGGGCTCGTAGCCGAGATCGGCGAACAGGTCTCTGATCTTTCGGCCGGAGTGACGCGTGGTGTAGGCCATCCCGGTCCAATTGCCGCCCTGCCAGCGGTCGGCCTCCGGCGTGCCGGCACCGGGAGCTTCGCCGACCACCACGAGATCGGCGTCGAGCGAGCCGTTGCCCCACGAGATGCACTCGCGAGAGTCGACCAGCACGGGACACCGCCGGCAGTCGGCCGCGAGGGCATGTCTCGATTCCGGGTCCGGAAACTCGGGCACGGTCGTACTACTGGTCGACGTGGGCTTGAGTCTGCTCCCCATCGGAAGTAGCATCGATCGTCAGAGCTCTCGCCTCCCAAGTCGCTGCTTTGCTGGAACCAGTCTGCGAGATGCAGAGGCCGATTCAGCAAGGAGGCCTTGACGTACACCAGTCGTTCAGCCGATATCGTCGTATCAGCGTTGTTCGAGTTGCTTCAGGGCTTCCTCGATGTGGTGCTGTGCATCGGCGTCGCGGGCGAGCACCGTCTGCTTCCATGCGCCGCCCTCGAACGAGAGATCGATCACTGTCCGCTCGGCGAGTGCCACGGCTCGTTCGAGGCCGCCGTTCCGGATGGTGTGTTCGCGGGAGGCGAGTTCGATGAGTTGGGTCATCGCTTCGTGTGCTCTGAGTCGCTCGATCTCACCTCGCTTCAACGGCCGGGAGGGCAGCGAATCGAGCATCTCCATAGCCATTCGAACAGTCGTCCCTCAGCGCCAAGCACTTGCGGCTGGAACCGTGAAGGCGTTTTTATACACCCTTCTCAGTGACCCGTAGCGCCATACCGTAGCCGACTCTCCTGGCTCGGCACACGGAACCGGCTTCTCGTCACGAACGACGACATCAGTCACTCGAACCGCGATTTCTCGATCCGGGTGATTTCGACCGTCCAGTCCGGAACATCCGACGAAGGATGGCGCACGTCGATGCCACCGTCGACATCGATCTGGTTCTCGTGAGCCGCGTGGACGAGTGTTTCGACCAGGACTTCGAACTCAGCTCGTGTGGTTGGGTCGAACTCCCGATCTCGTTTCAATCATGACTTCAGATGCACAAGAAGAGGCAGAGACGGTCGAAGAACAGGGAAAGTACGGAAAAGTCCAGTTCACCTACTACGATATCGAGGAGAGGCACCGCACTGAGAGTCAATCGGGGTATGTGTTAGTTCGCGGCGCCATAGGGATTGTTGTGGGTCATTTCGGTATGTTGCCGACACGGGGTCGGCGACTACCGGTAAACAGTCACAACAATCCCTATCAATGGGACCGACGACGTGGCGGCTGTGGTAATAGCAACCGAGTGCGAATTGATCCATATTCCGTATTTTCGGGTGGTGAGAATCACGTATCCGTACGACTGATGGTTCCAACGACGGGTGATATATTGCGCTTCGTCCAAAAGATATCTTCGTAGTCCATGAACTCATTCTAGTCTTCGATCACCTCCCGCAGCGGGTTGATCAACGTAGATGAGGCCGCCGAAAGTGACAGTATAGCCAGAGCGGTCCACGTGAGGTGGCAGGTGCATGCACCAGCTATAGGAGTAGAACAGCCCGTATCAGAGAGTGCTATGGCAACTATTGACGAAAGCGACGAAGGAAAAACTGTCATCAACGCCGAAGGCGAAACAGTCGGTACCGTGGTCGACGTCGATAACAATACTGCCAACGTCGAACCAGACCCCGGACTAACCGACGAACTCGCAGCGGAACTCGGCTGGGGAGATGCCGATGAAGGAACATACCAGCTAGATAACGACTCGGTGGAAACCGTCACCGACGACGAAATCCGACTTGAAGAGCGCCACTAGCTACAGACTCCAGCACTATTAGGAATGTCTCCGTGAGAAGCCACGAAGAACTTCCCAAAGCGACTACTGACCGATCTGGTGAGTCCCACGAGGAGTAGGGTATTCGAACCAGAACCGTTTTTCTTACGCACGTTCAGTCATACCTGTGTCTTGGACCACTCGTCGAATTGTCTCTCTGTCAGTGCTGTTTGTGGTTGTTCTTCTGTTCAGTGGATGTCTTACGCTCGGTCCCTCGGTGACAGCGGATACGAGCGAGTCGCCCATCTTCGGCACGCTGTCGTCCGATGAGCCGTGGGCAGGTCAACAGGTTCGTGTGGCTACCACGCTTCAATCAACGCCAGAAGCAGGGAACGTCACGACGATCTCGGTCATCGCTGAAAACGGCCAAGCCTATAGTACAGTCGACGTCAGCTCTGGGCAATCCACGGTCATCTTATGGGTACCCGCTAATCGGAATTCCACACTCGTCGCCACTAATAGTGTTAATTCAACAACGATCGGCACACTGAACGTCACCAGTAGCGGCAATCGAGTGATCTGACTATTGAATTGTCCAGAACGTGATCACCACTCTTAGAACTGGTGCTCTTGCTGAAACAACGAGGGTTTTTGGCTCTGATGACCGCATTCCCGATTGTGAACCCTCGTCGATCTGAATCCACCGAGACACTGTGGGAGTATGAAACCCTTCGACCACCAAGGGGCGAGACCAGAAAGGAATCCGAGGACCCGAAGGCAGAGATGAACGAACTCGCCACCGAGGGATGGCGACTGATCGAAACGGTCGACTACACCGGCGGTGGGACCAAGTTTCTCGTCTTCGAGCGTCCTGCGCGGTCGGACGAAGACAACGCTACGGATCAGGATTCGTCGTGAGCACCGACATCGATGAGTCGAACGTCGACACCGACATCGACGTCAGCACGGCGAACACGATGCGCGAGCGTGCTGGCGAAAGCCGGCTCAAACTCTGGATCCTGTTGAGCGCGAACCGTCTCGTCGTGACCGGCGTTCTCGCAGTCGCGCTGTTTGTCGTGTTCGTCGTCACGGTGACGGTGCTCCCGCCGCCGCTGGTTCCACAGCTCGAGTCCGGTGACACGATCGAGACGATGTTCTCGGCGATGCTCGGCGCGATCATCACCGGCGTCACCCTCGTCGTCACGATCGGTCAGCTCGTGCTCTCCCAAGAGAACGGGCCGCTCGGCGAACAGCGCGAACGAATGGAGAACTCGATGGATTTCCGGGAGTACACCGAGGAGCTGATCGGCTCGCCGAGCCCCGCGGACCCCTCGGCGTTTCTGCGTGGGCTCGTCGATCTCTCACAGAAGCGTGCAGAGGCGGTACGCGACGGTCTTGGTGATATCGACAGCGACCAGCTTCAGTGGGAAACCAAGGAGTTCACTGAGAGCCTGATCGGCAATTCCGAAACCGTGCGCGACCAGCTCGATGGCGCGAAGTTCGGATCGTTCGACGTGCTGTTCGCCGCGCTGAACTACAACTACGGCTGGAAGATCTATCAGGTCGAGCGCCTCCTCAACGACCACGAAGAGGATCTCGGCCAACCCGAGAACGACCTCCTCAACGAGCTGAAGTCATCGCTGTCGATGTTCGGGCCGGCGCGCGAACACGTCAAAACGCTGTATTTCGAATGGGCGCTGGTCACGCTCTCGCAGATGATTCTCTACGCAGCGATTCCGGCGCTTGCCGTTGCGGGAATCATGCTTACTGTCGCCGAACCCGGGACGCTCTCGGGAGCGACGTTCGGCATCGAGAATATCACTTTATTGATTGGCGCTGCGTTCACCGTGACGCTGATCCCGTTTTTCCTGTTCGCGTCGTACATCTCGCGGATCGTGACCGTCGCGAAGCGGACGCTCGCGATCGAGCCGTTGATCCTCCGGGACTCACAGCGATAGTCCGATTCTCCGCCTCGGCGAGTTCACAGGACTTTATTCCCTCTCGCGGTCACGTTCACGGTCTCGATCGTGGTCGAGTTGACGGTGTTGCTCGCGACGATCGACGAGTTTTGATTCGCGGGAACCGTGAGGATGACCGTCGTTTGGCCGGGATCGACGGGTATCGTTTGGAACGACTGCCCGTTCGCCTTGATGACGGTGATTTGGGTCACGTTTCCTGCATCCCCAGTGGAGCGAAGCGTCGCATTCACCCGAACACCAGAACCAGTCCACGGCTCCGTCGCTGAGAGGCCGTCGAACACGCTCGAATCGCTCGTCTCTGTCGTGATCGACGGATCGAGGGTGAGACAGCCGCCGAATGCGAATACGAGGACGACCATCGCCACTACGAGAACGTGTCGCCACGATGTGTGCCGCATAGCTCCCCGACACGGTGAGTGTGAAAAACGGTTCTGCCTGCGGCATTGCTCACGACGACATGGTCGGCCGGCTCCCGTGGACGGGCGCAAGGCCCCCACTTAACTGAGCGCCAACAGTCCGTACCGTATGGTCGGCAATCGGCCGGTGAAATGGGAGTACAAGACGCTCGAACCACCGAAGGGGTTGACCAAGCGCGAGACGATCGATCCGAGCGACCAGCTCAACGAACTCGGCGAGGAGGGCTGGGAGCTCACGGCGACGATCGACTACGACAAGGGCGGCACGAAGCTTCTCTTACTCAAACGGCCGGTGTACGATGAGTGAGAACGATCTCTCGTCGGCCAACACCCTCCGCGAGCGGACCGACGTGAACAAGGCCCTTTTCTGGGTGCTCCTTGAGGCGAACCGGTGGGCCGTTGTCGGGGGGTTCGCGCTCGTCGTCTTCGTCGCGTTCATGCTGTTCGGCCTATTCAAACCGCTCTTGCTGGCATCGATGATGGAATCGAGCGATATGGTCGAGACGGTGTTTTCGGCACTACTCGGCGCGATCATCACGAGTACGACACTCGTGGTCTCGATCAACCAACTCGTGCTCTCCCAAGAAATCGGCTCGCTCGGCACCCAGCGCAGCCGGATGGACACCACGATGGATTTCTACCAGAACACCGATGACCTGCTCGAAACCACCACGCCGAGCGATCCACCCGTCTTCCTCACACGGCTCATCGAGACCTGCGAGAAACGAGCAGTTGCGCTGCGCGAGGCCATCGCCGGGAACGAGAACGACGATCTCCGCGACCGCGTGAACGAGTACGTCGAGGACCTCGAAGAGAACGCGGACACGGCGCTCGACGAACTCGACGGCGCGGATTTCGGGACGTTCGCGGTCGTTTCCCCCGCTCTGAATTTCAACTACGCACAGAAGATGTACGACATCCGACGGCTCGGCGAGGAATACGAAGACGACCTCAGCATCGAGGAGCGCACGGCGTTCCGGGAGATGCTGGAGGCGGTGACGATGTTCGGGCCGGTGCGCGAGTACGTGAAGGTGCTGTACATCCAGTGGGGGTTGGTAAAACTCTCGCGTGCGATCCTCTACGCTGCGATTCCGGCACTCATCGTGGCCGGCGGCATGGTGGTCTTCGTCGACCCGGGCACCTTTTCGGGTACTTTGTTGGGGCTCGAAACCATGCTCTGGGCCGTGAGCATCGCGTTCACGATCTCGGTTACACCCTTCCTAGTGTTCGCGTCGTACGTGCTGCGGATCGCAACGCTCGCGAAGCAGACGCTCACTGTGGGGCCGCTCGTTCTGACGTAGAATTCCTTGGTTTCAGCATTCGAGTCGAAGAGACTCGGCAGACCACTCAGCTGTCGCCGCTTTGCTGTCCGGTGTTCTGAGATACCACTCCTGCGTTCTGAATGGGTTGAATGTGCTCTATTGAAAATGCGGTACGGGAGTACGATCATAGCGTCTTGGCGAGTTTCTTGATGTTGTTGAGCGCGAACA
>NZ_JAQJDA010000029.1:0-29326 GCF_028617175.1 Halococcus sp. PRR34
TGAAAGTGACTATTCCTGTAATTAGTGACTGCTGTACGATATTTCCGAACTGATTTCGAAACCGTGCAACGGGCTATGGGGGATCAAATCTCGTTCGGATCGAGCAATTAGTCGTTGACGATAGGTTGGGTTCGGCTATCTAACTCCATCCTCGAGAGTTGGTAGTGGTGTCTGTTCAGGAACACGTGTGACGTCCTTTTGTATGCTTGGCTCATCGATGGCTACCTCAGGGGTACGCACAACTCGATGAGCCACGAAGGAGGTGCAAGATACGCGCGCTGTATCTTGCACGCCGATTTTAGCAGATAGCCAATCTGTGATATTGGAAAGTACGAAGACTTCGGCTAATCTCTATAGTACGGTGGGGAGTGCTAATAGCGTTGTATCAGAAAGGGGGGTTTCTGAGACACCAATCCCGCTCTCTCAACCGATAAGCAAACAGGCGGGTTTGTAGAAATCCATCTTCCGAATCTCTGGTGAGGAGGGCAGCACCCCTCAAATGACGGTCAGCGAGTCGTCCGAATCGTCGTCGATGATGTCAGAGACGCCGTAGACGCCGATCGCATCCCCGTAGCCCAGTTCGTCGACTGCGGTCTCGATCCCATGCTTCGCTGGGATGTCGTCAGTGAGGACGACGACGTCCGTCGCCCCCGTGTCTCGGAGATGCTGAATCACCAATCCGGCGAGGATCGTATCGGTTTTCTCGACCTCGTGTTCGGGCTGGCCGGTCTCGTTCGCAATGACGCGTCGCGCGATGTCGCTGCCAGTGACTGCATCGGCATCCTGTGGTGAGGGCGCATCAACGATGTCGGCCCACCCCTCGTCGAGCGCACGTTGAATACGGTCTGTTTCCGGGCCACCGAGTTCGCCGACGACGCGGCGCGGAAGCTGGAGGACGACGCCTGCAGTTCGAACCTCGCGCCGGAAGCGCTCGTACTTCGGGTTCGATGGACGCCCGATGGCGAAGAACACGTTGGCATCGACGATGACCGGTACGTCCGCCGATAGCGGCGACGAGCGGCTCATTCCGACGGCTCACTCGTCAGCGCTAGTCGCCGGTGATTGCTCCGAGTCACCGGCCTCGTCGTCGGGTTCGGGGAGATCGAGCTGGTCGTGGACATCTGGGAAGAGATACGCGAAGTAAGGATCGTGGTCACGGCCGAGCGCGAGCGCCGGCCTGAGCGCGTAGACAATCATCATCGCCTCGGTGTCACGCACGTCGATGTCGGTCGCAACCATCCGCTGGGTAGTCTTCCCCGCGAAGTGGAGGCCAGCCCCGCGCAGCGCGGCCACGAGCTTGCCGACGCCGTGACGTTCGACGAAGTACGCGATGTCCTCATCGACCTCTTGGAGTCCAATGGCGTGGAGGACCGTCGGCGTAATGATGATCGAGGCATACTGTTCGAGGATGACCAGCGGCTCGGCGGTCACCCGCTGTGGGCGGGTCGAGTCGTCTCGCTCGACGAGTCCGAGCTCGGTCAGCGTATCGACGTACTCGTAGGTGGTCGACTTCGAGAGGTCGAGTGCGTCCATAATCGCTGGTGGTGTCACCGGTCCCTTGTAGCAGGCGTAAACGTAGATCCGCGCGAGCGCCGGGCGGTTGAGCAGCTGGACAACTGTTTCGAGTCGGGGGGCGTTCTCGGCGAGCGCCTCGGGCGTGAGTGCTGCATCATCCACCGCGTCGAGCGGTGGTGGGTCTAACACCTCACCCGTCCCGCCATCAGGACAGAGGTATTCGTGATCGGGGGGTAGGTCCATACCCTTAGTTCGAAGTCCATGTACTTCAGACTATCGTCGGTGCTCTCGTGTGGGTCAACGTCTCCAATCAAAGCCGAATCAACGAGCACGTTCGATCTCGTCGGCCGGGCGATCGCCGGCGTTTGCGATGTAGCGTTGGATGCCGTTCATCGTCTTCGAAACCACTGGGTTTGCGTATTCTAACGGATCAGCGATACGCCCCTATCCATCGTCGATGGCGATATCGACCGGAATTGTTTTCGTTCGTCGACATCGCTAGCCTCAGTTCCGGTCAACCCCTCGTAGATACGTTCCGAGATGACGAACACGATCTCGTTGCGCTTGGCGAAGGTCCGCACCCGCTGGTAGCGCTGCTTCGAGGGCCTCCCGAATGCGACGAAAAAGCCCGTATCCGCGATGTGGAGCGCGCTCACATGTCGAGATTCTCAGCGTCAGCCACGTCCGCCAGCGATGCACCAGCGTCTTCGACCGAGAAATGCTCGCGAACGATCGGCCGAAGGGCCTGGAGAATTACTTCGGCTTCGAGCTCCGAGATTTCGAGATCATCGGCCACAAGCCGATGGGTTGTCTCGCCGTGTTCACGAGCGATAGTATGGGAGAGCGCGGTTGCGAGGCCGTGAACGCCGTGACGATCGATATACGAGTCGATGGTGTCGTTGGTCGCCCGGCGTGCGACTGCGGCAATCAGAGCGGGTGAGATGGTGTATTCACGATTTCCGTCGACGGTCAGCGTGAGTTCGATCTCGACGGCTGCGTACCGTTGGGGTTGGGTGTCTTTGGTGGAAGTGAGAACGCCAGTATCGGTAAGCTGATTCACGTAGGTGTAGGCAGTTCCTTGTGAGAGATCGAGTGCGTCGATGAGGTCGCTGACGGTTGCCTCGCCCTCGCGGTAGAGATATGCGTAGATGCGGGCGAGCTGGGTTTGGTCGAGGAGATCGGCGATCGAGAGGAAGTCGTGGATGACATCTCCTTCCTGCTGCGAAGTGGTTTGTGACATGGCCGATCCGTGTGGTTATATATTTTGAATGACCTGTAATGAGTCTGTCGGGCGCTTCGAAAGCAGTGCACCAATCGACGATGACGGTGTGACGTGCGATCCCGACGTCGACACTATCTCTCCCAACGATTCGAGCGTTTCCGGCCGGCTCGGCGGCGACGCCTATCGGACCACCGGCGAGAGCACCGGGTCCGAGGCCGACAAGGAGGCCGCGGTGGACGCTACGTCAGCCCGGATGGTCGTACCTCACCCCTCCATCCCGCTGAACGAGAGGCCACCCTCGATGTATCGTTGGGCAAACAGATACACCAGCATGATCGGTGTCGCAAAGGTGAGCGCGAACGCCGAGAAGCGCGCCCACGGGATCGAGTACTCGCTGATGAGCGAATACAGCCCGACCGGAAGGGTGTAGTTCTCGGTGGTGAGCAGCGTCTGGGCGACCACGAACTCCGTCCAGCCCGTGAGGAATGTGAAGATGAACACCGTGGCGAGTCCCGCAGTGGAGAGTGGAATGATGACCTCAGTGACGACGCGCCACGGCGGCGCACCGTCGACGACGGCCGCCTCTTCGTAGGAGACCGGAATTCCATCCATATACGTCTTCAACAGCCATGTGTTGAACGGGATCGCGGTCGCCGCGTAGTAGACCGCGAGCGCGAGCTTGCTGTCGTTGATGCCGAACTGGACGTACACGGCGTACAGTCCGATCAGCAACGCAACGCCGAGACCGCCGCCGATCTGTGTCATTAGGACGTAGACGAACAACACCTTCCGCCGGAAGATGAACTTCCGACGCGAGAGCGCGTACGCCGCCGGGACGACCAGACACATGGCGATGACGACGGTCGGCACGGCGACCGTGAGGCTGTTCCAGAGGAACCCCTTGAAGTTCGATGGGTTCGTGACGCCGTACTGGGAAACGTCGAGCATGACGAGCTTCGGCGTGTCGACGACGATGGCGAGATCAGTGAGCGGCAGGTTCACCGAGACGGCGTACCCCGGAACGATGAGGTCGCCGATCACCCAGAGGAACGGCTGCAACGTCGGGTTCTCCGGAAACAGACGGAACCCGCCGGAGGAGTAGATCGAACCACCGGTGCTGGAGAGCGCGGCCGTCAGAATCCAGTAGATCGGAAACAGGAGCGCGAGCACCACGGCGAGCGCACCGAGGGTTGCGCCGAGCGTTTTCAGCGGCTCGACGAGCGATATCTCGCCGCGTCTGACACCGTTGGCCGTATACACCGCGTCACGAACGGCAGTGACGGGCTGGAGCGCGAGATTCCGCACGTCCGTTTTCAGCTTCCGACCGATCCGACCGAAGAGACTCACTGTTCTGCCACCCCGTCAGCGAGCCGGCCACGCTTGACGTTCAGCCACATGAACGCGCCGATGAACAGCACCGCAATGAGGCTGACAGCCGCCCCGTACCCGTACTCCGAAAACGACAGCGCCTCCCGATACCCGTAGACCACGATGAGTTCGTTCGCCCGACCGGGGCCGCCCTGGTTGAACACGAACGGGATGAGGAACTGTTGGAACGACGCGGCCGCCGTCAGGATCGAGGCGAACAACACCGGTCGTTTGATCGACGGGAGGGTCACGTGAAAGAGTCGCGAGAGGAAGCCCGCACCGTCGACTTTCGCCGCCTCGTGGAGCTCCTCGGGCACGTCCTGTAACGCGCTGACGGTGATGATGACCATGAACGGGTACGCGAGCCACATCTCCGTAACGTTGTACGCAAAGAAGGCCGGCCACCGCTCGGAGAGCCACGCGATCGAGTCGATACCGAGGGCCGACAGCGCCTGATTCGCCATCCCGAACTCGGCCGAACTGAAGATGCCGCGCCACACGGTGACCGTGAAAATAGCCGGCAGTCCCATCGGAAGGATGATGAACGACCGCATCACCCGTCTGCCGCGCACGCGGTCGCTGGTCACCACGAGTGCGATAGCGAGGCTCAGCCCGATCTTCAGGATGACGCTCGTCGCCACGAACAGCCACGTCACCCCAAAGGAGTTCCAGAACGTCGGGTCGGTGAGGACGGCGACGTAGTTTTGGACCCCGACGAACGTCGCCTCGCCGAACGTCAGCACCGAGGCAGCCCCGTCGCCGGCGAACAGGTTCGCCGGGGCGGCGTTCGTGAGCGAAACGCCAACGAGATACACCACCGGGAACAGCATGAACGCCGCGAAGACGAACAATCCCGGGAGGACGAACAGCAGGGAGACATCTCGCTTGTCGAGAAACGGGATCGCCTCGATACGGCGTGCGACACGCGAAACCGTGCTCATGACCGGGCTACTCCCAGTTGCTACGGATGGTTTTTGCGGCCTGATCGAGCGCGGCCTTCGCGCTCGCGTCGCCGTTGAACGCGCTGATAAGTGCGGTCTCCATCCCTGGCCAGACCTTGTTCATCTTCGGATGCGTCGGCATCGGCACTCCCTGCTCGACGGTCTGTGAGAACGTCTGTACCTCGCTCGGGAGTTCGTCGCTACCGACCAGACTCGACAGCACCGGGATCACGCCTTGATCTTTGGCGAGTTTCAGGAGATGGTCCTCGTTCGTCACGTACCACTCGATGAACGACCGTGCAGCAGCGGTGTCCGCGCCGCTCCCTTCCATGGCTTTCGTGAAGTACCACATCGTGATTCCGGTGTATGGTTTGACCGTTCCGCCGTCGGGTGACGGCAGCGATGTCACCTCATAGTTCACCCCTTTCTCGTTGAGCGTCGCGAGATACCATGGCCCGTTGATGGCGAACGCCGCGTTCCCTGCGGCGAAAGCGGCCGCCTGTGGCTCATACTTGGGATCGTTCGGCATGTACGGTTTGAAGTTTTCGAGCGCGAACTCGAGCCCACGAACGGTCTGTTTCGTGTTGACTCCGAGCATCTGCTCCTTGTCCGGATCGAAGTAGTAGCCGCCGAACGCCTGGAGCCACGCGCTAGTGTAGTAGGGATCGAACGGATAGCTCAGTCCGTACGTCCCGTTGCTCGGATCGTGATGTTCTTCCATCACCGAGACCATGTCGGCCACCGTCTTCGGTGCCTCGTCGACCATATCGGTGTTGTAGATCAGCGCCACCGTCTCGGCTGCGTGTGGGAGACCAACGACGTTGCCCTCGAACTGAATCGCTTCCGCAGCCGTGCTCGTGAACGAATCGAGGGCCACGCCGAGATCGTCGCTCTGGTCGACGACGAACCCGCGCTGGAAGTAATCGCCGACCCAATCGTGGGCCCACTCGAACGTTTTCGCGCCCTGCCCTGCCGGGATCGCACTCGTGGTCTTTTTCTCCATGTCGGAGATATCCGCTCCCTCGATGGTGTGCTCCGACTGGGTGTTGAACGCCTCGATCGCGCTCTTCCGGGCGGGAATTTCGGGTTCCGGCAGCGAGTACCACGCTTTCGCCGAACCCGCTGGTCCGGTCGACCCAGTCGCGTTGCCCGCCGCCCCGCCACTGGACCCGTTGGTGTCGCCTGCCGAGCCGTTTGCGTCGTCACCCGATCCGTTACTGTTGCCCTGCCCGTCGCCGCTCCCGGAACCGTCTCCGGATCCCTGTTGCTGGGCGCTGATACAGCCCGCGACCGCCAACAGGGCGCTCGTTCCACCGATCTGCTTCAGCAGCCTTCTGCGATTCGTTGTCATAGTGAACGTTGGATGAAAGAGTCGTTCACAACTTAATAGCTTCGGAACCGCACGAATGTCTGTCACGATCGCCGAACGGATCTTGCCCACACCCACCCGACGATGCCGCTGATCGAGCCGGACCCGACCGCACGTAGCGGGTGGAGCACCGCTTGGAACCACCTCCGGTACATCTACTACGAACTATCACATCGTAAATTTTCGTTTCGGGGGAAGAACTATGGTCGCTCGCCCGTAGATCTCAGCGGATGGCAACTGTCACGCTTGACGCTCTCAGAAAGGAGTTCGACAGCGGACGGCTCGTGGCGGTCGACGACGTCTCCCTGGAGGTGGCCGACGGGGAGTTCGTCACGGTCGTCGGCCCCTCAGGCTGTGGGAAGTCCACGACGCTCCGCATGATCGCGGGGCTGGAACAGCCGACATCAGGACGGATTCGCATCGGCGGCGAGGACGTTACCGACCTCCACGCGCGTCGCCGCGACGTCGCCATGGTGTTCCAGAACTATGCGTTGTACCCCCACAAAACCGTCCGGCAGAACATGGCGTTCGGCCTCCGGATGAGTACCGACCTCGGCAGCGACGCGCGCAACCGGAAAGTCGACGAGACGGCGGCGATGATGGACATCGAGGAGCTGCTCGACGACCAACCCGACGAACTCTCCGGCGGCCAGAAACAGCGCGTCGCCCTCGGTCGCGCCATCGTGCGCGAGCCGGACGTGTTCTTGTTCGACGAGCCGCTTTCCAATCTCGACGCGAAGCTCCGGACGAGCATGCGAACCGAGATCCAGCGCCTCCAGGACGAACTGGGGACCACGGCGATCTACGTCACCCACGACCAGGAGGAGGCGATGACGATGGGCGACCGCCTCGCCATCATGAACGACGGCGTTCTCCGACAAACCGGCACGCCGACGGACGTGTATACGACCCCGAACAGCGAGTTCGTCGGTGGGTTCGTCGGCTCACCCTCGATGAACCTCCTCGATGTCGCCGTCGAATCCGCTGCTGACGGCGTCAGGCTCGTGAACGAGGACCGCTTCGAGTACCGCCTGACCGGCGAGCGTGGCGAGCGCGTCGCCGCAGCCGACGTGGCGACCGCACGGCTCGGGATTCGCCCCGAAAACGTTCGCGTCACCGGTGATCGAGAGGGAATCGAGACCGGCGTCGAAGTCGTCGAGCCGGTCGGCAGCGACAACTACCTCTATCTCGATCTCGGGCCGGAGTTCATCGCCCGGGTCGCCTCCGATGTCGAACCCGAGACAGGCGACATCATTCGTGTGACGTTCAACGAGACAGACATCCACCTCTTCGACGCAGCGAGCGGCGACGCACTGCTGGCGACGGACGCTGGCGAGCCGACGGTCACGGCGACGGCATCGCCCTGACGACGCCGGTCAGTCGTTCGCGACGACTGCGTGTGATTCGAGCAGCGAGTACTCGTCGAGCAGGGCGATCGTCCCCAGCCGCAGCGCGTGGGACCACCCCAGCGGCGTCGCGCTGTCGGGCGTGCCATCGTCGAACACCTGCTCCGGAAGGATGCCACTGTCGCGGGCGAGCGGGCCGTCCGGGAGGACGAGTGCGAGCAGGTCCCGCGCTGTTTCGGCCAGCCCGTCCGAGCGCTCGTCGTCGCGATCCGTGAGCATCGCGGCGAGCGACCCGGCGGCGTACGCCCCCCACGCCGTCGAGACGGTCCAGATTTTCTCGTGGTCCTGCTGGCGTTGTCGCCAGTCGTCGCCGTCGTACCGAACGAGTCCGGCGACCGCACCACTGTCGGGCTCGTGACGGAGTTCGGCAACGAGCGTCGTGACGTGTGATACGAGCCGATCGAGGCGCTCGTCGTCGATGTCGCCGACACGGGCGTACTCGCGGTGGGCGCGGACGAGCGCGAACGTCGCCGAATCACACCGTTCGTCGAGCTCGCCGGCGGCGTCGTGGTCCGGACCGTACTCACGCAACGCGAAGATCCCGCGCTCATCGACCCAGAGATCGTCGAGACCGGCGTAGACCGCCGCAGCCTGCTCGGCCGCCCGGTCGGCGAGCGGTGCGTCGGTCGCGGCGACCGCCGAATACGCTTCGAGGACGGTGGCCGCGGTGTGGGTGAACCGTCCGGTCATGTCCTCCCACACGTTCTCGCCGGCGACCGGCCGGCCGTCGGCGGCGAGATCGTCGTCGAGAGCGTCGAGGGCGCGTTTCAGCACGTCGTGGTGGCCGTTTCCGTCCCCGTACGCCGCCAGATAGGCCACGACGCTCGCCGTCTGGTCGGCTTGATAGTCCGCGCGTTTGTCCGTCTCTAGCCGCCCGTTGGCCCAGCCCGGCGCGAGCGTGCCGTCGAACGCCCAGACGCGATGAGGCCACGTCCCGTCGTCGAGCTGTGCTGCGGCGTAGACGGCTGCGCTGCGGGCGTGCCAGTCGTCGAGCCCGAGATCGAGCTGCCGATCGGCGGCGAGGAGGAACGACGAGGTTTCGGCGTCGTCGCGAAACCACGCGTAGCCGTACCCCCCCGAATGGGCGTAGTACGGGTCGAACTCCGGGCCGGCGATCCGGAGCCCCGACTGCCCGGTGAGCGACGAGAGCACCCGGCAATCCGTCCCGATCGCGTCGGCGTGGGGCTGTTCGGTAGCGGTGGACGGAACGGTTCGTCGGTCGGCCACACGTTCGAGCGCGGCGGCGTCGTAGTCCGCTGCGGCCGTTCGAACCGCGTCGAGGGCGGCCTCACGCGATCGCTCCTCACGTCTCGTCAGCAGCGTCGCCACCGTCACCGTGCCCTCTTCGGCCGGAAGGACACCGTAGACGTCGCCACCCAGTACGTCTTCTCCGGAGGTGTGCTCCTCGTCCTCCCGCGGAGACGCGGACGGTGTCCCGTCGAGAAGGGCTGCAAACCCGTCGAACCCGGAGCCACGGATCGTGTCGAACCCGGTGGCGCTCGCGAGGTAGTCGGTTTCTGTGGCGTGGTACAGTTCGACCGCATCACCGTGATGGAGTTGTCCGATGCGCGTGTCACGACCATCTGGAGCGAACCCGACGCCGGCGACCACGTCGAGTGGTTCGTCCGCCCTACTCACGTCGACGTGTGTGACGTGGATTTCGTCGAGCGTGAGGTCGTACTGGGGTATCACCCCGTACTTGGTCTCGTGATCGGTAACCACGAGTCCGGTGTCGCCCTCGTAGCGCTGGGTACTGCGCCGGGCGTCGAACCACGATGGTTCGGCGTCCTCGGCAGTCGGACGAACGCCGAACCGGGACCGGACGATGCCGGTCAGTCCCACGAGCGGGTAGCTGCAATCCCGTATCGATCCGTCCTCGTCGACGTGAACGAGCCGCCCATCGGAACCCGAGAAGCGCCCGGTCGTCGTCCGTCGTTCGCCCGGAAACTGGGTGGCATCGTCCTGGTGGCGTTTGTAATCGTCCAGCGCATCGCGGAGGTGCATTGACGTGAACGTCCTCCCCACGACGTAATAACTTTGGTGCAATTGTAGTTCAAACCTCTTCCGCGATCGAAACGGTCAAACCCCCTCGGTGGCGACCCGTGTGAGTATGCATCACCCTGGACCGCCGCGCTTTCTCCACGTCGGTGAGTCGGTTGAGCTCGCACCCCGAAACCCCGATACGGCGGCGGAGTACGCGTGGCGAATCGTCGACCAGCCCGCCGAGAGCACCGCGACGATCGACGACGACGCGATCGTCCACCTCGCGCCGGACGTTCCTGGCGTCTACCGCGTTGAACTCGACGTACCCGACGGTGTTCACACACAGACGGTACGCGCGTTCCCCGACCCCCGCCGCGAGGCACGCTTCAGCGTGGGCGCTGACGACGTGGATGCCGACCTCGCTGGCGTCGACCACGCCGCCGTGATCGGGCAGTTCAACGACTTCACGATGGGAACCCATCGGGCAGAGCGCACCGGCGAGGGTGATCGTTCCGGTGAACACGCTCGTGCCGGCGGGCACGCGGGTGACGAATGGTCTCTGGACGTGGCGCTCCCGCCGGGTACGCACGAGGCCATCTTCGCCTTCGACGACGAGTTCGATCCGCACGCGACGAGCGAGGTCACGGTCGAGGGTGCCGGCCGACCCCGTGTTCGCCTCGACGGACGGTGTGAGGGAGAGGAGATCGTCGTGACCGCGATGGCCGACGCCGCTCCCGACGGGAGCGCGCCGAGCGTCGAGTTCCATCTCGACGACCGAGATGGCCTCACGCGCGACGCAGTCACCGTCGACGGCGAAACGTTGCGAGCCCCTGCCGACGCGCTTCCGGAGCTATCGCGCGTCCACGCCGTCGCCGTCGCCGAACGCCACAGCATCGCCGACACGCTGACGATCCATTCTGACTCCGCCGGCGAACGGCCGCGTCCCGTCTCCGTTGACCGTCCAGCCGACCCGCCGGCGTGGGTTCGCAACGCGACCATCTACGAGATATTCGTTCGGGCGTTCGCCGGCGACACCGTCGACACCACGTTCGAAGCGATCGAACGACGAGTCCCCTATCTCGCATCGCTCGGCGTCGACGCTGTCTGGCTCACACCGGTCTGTGAGAGCCCCACTCGCCACGGCTACCACATCACCGATCTGTTCGACACCGCCGCTGATCTCGGCACCCGCGAGGAGTTCGCGTCGCTGGTCGATCGCCTCCACGACGCCGGTATTCGAGTTCTCTTCGACCTCGTCATCAATCACACCTCCCGGGACCATCCGGCCTTTCAACTCCAGCGAGCCGGCGTCCCCGAGTACGCCGATCACTACGAACGGGTGCCGGCCGAGCAGGACACCACGGACGTCGACTGGGCCGGCGACGACGCGCCCGGCCACTACTTCACGTGGTCGAAGATTCCGAACCTGAACTACGACTCCCTCGCCGTCCGCGAGTGGATGCTCGCTGTCGTCGACGAGTGGGCACCCCTCGTCGACGGGTTTCGGTGTGACGTGGCGTGGGGCGTCCCGCACGGTTTCTGGAAGGAGGTGCGCGAACGCCTGAAAGAACGCGACGAGGAGTTCCTCCTGCTCGACGAGACCGTTCCGCGGGACGCCGCCTTCCGAGAGAACGAGTTCGACGTGCACTACGACACCGACCTGTATGCTGCGCTCCGTAATATCGGCACCGGCGACGCACCGGCGAGCAGTCTGCTCGACGCGCTCGACGACTCGCGTCGCCACGGCTACCCCGACGAGGCACTCCATCTGCGCTACGTCGAGAACCACGACGAGGACCGCTACGCGACCGACTGCAACGACGGTAGCCTGCGGCCCGCTGCGGCCGCGACGTTCACGCTTCCCGGCGTCCCCATGATCTACTACGGGCAGGAGCGTGGCGTTCCGGCGGATCGCGGCACGATGCGGTGGCACGACGGCGACGCCGCCCTGACCGACTTCCATCGTCGGCTCATCGCGCTCCGCAACGAACGCCCGGCACTCCGTACCCCCGGCGTCGAGCCCGTCGCGTGCGATGTCCACACCGGCGATCCCGACCGCGTTGTCGCCTACGAACGCAGCAACGAGGACGAACGGCTGGTCGTCGTGTTGAACTTCGGTACCGAGCCGGCGCTCGTGACCCCTGACCGGATCGTCGAACACACCGATCCGTTCGGCGACTCCGTGCAGACCGGGGACGGTATCCGGGTCGACGATATCGCCGTCCTGCCAACCACCGAGCAGAGATGACGACACCTACACTACGGCGGCGACATAGGTCACCACCGGATATTGTAAGTATCAGCCACTGTGAGAGAACACCATGAACGACCCCTCGATCGAGCAACTGTTACAGCAGTTCGGCCTATCTGACAAGGAAATCGACACGTATCTGGCGATTCTGGAACAGGGCGAAGCGAAGGCAAGCGTCATCGCCGACGAGGCGGACGTCTCCAAACGCCACGTCTACAGCGTCGCGGAAACGCTCGCCGATCGGGGGTTCGTCGAGGTTAACGATCACGTCGTGCCGACGACGATCCGGGCACACTCGCCCGAGAACGTCGTGGACACTCTCGCCGACGGCCTCGAAAAGATGGAGCCGGCGCTCGAATCACGGTTCTCGCAGGCGGCACCCCGCTCGGAGAGCTTCGAGGTCGTCAAATCGCGCGTCACCGTTCTCAAGCGCATCGCCGAGCTGCTCGGCCGTGCGGAAGGGGAGGTAATGCTTGCAATCCCCTATCGACTGCTCGACGATGTCGCCACGGAACTGCGGGACGCGATCGAGCGCGACGTGCTCGTCGTACTCCTCGTCACGGGGACGGATCTCGACGACGGCCCTGACCTCGATGGGCTGGCCTCGGTCGCCCGCGTATGGGATCAACCGACGCCGACGATACTCACCGTCGACCGGGAATTAGGACTCGTTGCCCCGCCCGAAATGCTTTCACGCGCGAACAACGCCACGCAGGCGATCGCCTTTGCACAGGAACAGCTCGGCCCGGTCATCGTGGGCTCGTTTCTCGGGAACTACTTCCCGATGGCCTCTGAGATATACGCAGCCGATCCGGAGCCGTTACCGACGACGTACCGGGATTTCCGTCACGCGGTCTTGCAGGCGGCACTCCACATCCGTACCGGTTCTGCAGTTCGCGCACACGTCACCGGTCGTCCCCTCCACGATGAGGACGGCCCAACCGAACTCGATGGTGTGGTCGTGGACATCCGACAATCACTGCTCGAACCGACGAACAGCTCGTTTCCCGTCGAGAACACGCTTATCATCGAAACCAACGACGGAACGTACAACGCCGGCGGACAAGGCGCGTTCGTCGAAGACTTCGAAGCATCGATGGTAGAGCTCCAGTTTCAGTAGTTCACAAAGCGGGTTAGGTGAACGGGCTGTTTGGTCGGTTGATGCAGCCAACGAACTCACCAAAGAGCAGGTGCTTAACTTCCTCGTCAACACTCTCGATGAAGAGATCGATATCGAACTCGGCGAGAGCGCCGATATCGTCCCCGAGGACATCTGGGACGTCCTCGTCGGCTGTCGCGCCGACGAGGATTCAGTCAGTCACCTCTGTGAGCTCGAACGAGTCGGCAAGACACTCATCCAGCAGAATATCCTTGAACTGCTTCCGGATCGGCCGGTGGACATCGTCGCCGAACTCCACCTCCGTCCGTACTACGACGAGGAGTACGACTCCGAAGAGGAACTCTCGATGATAAAGAGGACTGGTTCAACCTCTCGAAGCCGGGCCGGTATGTCTTCGAGATCGAGTCGGCCGAGGGATCGATGCACATTGAGGTCACCGGGACCGATTCGTACGCCGGCGTTGACTGCTACGTCATTGAGTCGCGAGTGAACGAGACGCGTACTCAGGAGACCTGCACCCAGCAGGCGTTCAGCAGTGCACCCTACGTCGCCTTCTACGACGAGAACGGAAACCTCGAACAGCGGATCGAGCTCGTTGAGTACGAGAGAGTAACGTCTGGTAGCACCATGCCACTGTCATTCGCGTTATTTCCCACAAACCACATACGGGTACCGATAGCATGATGGAGAAGATAGTCCAGAGTGACAAAGTCACGATCAGTCTACTGACCACTGTTGTTCGATCCGCTGTTCGATTGCACCAACAACCGTCGAGGCGACATCGATCGGGTGCAGAGAGCTCCACATAAGATCAGTGATCTCGTCTCCTGCTGGCGGTTGATGAAAGTGGAGGCGTGCGTTGTGGGGGTTCGGGTGACGGTCCCATCGACATTCCCAGTGGTCTGCAGCCGTCGTTTCGACGTAGTGTATCGAGAAGTCGCCACTCGCAAACCAGCGAATATCCAGTCGAGCGGTTTCGACCGTTGGTGGATACCGACTCGCTTCACACAGTACACGGAGGATTCGGGGTTCGTAGCTGTCGGGATCGAACTCGGTTGAAGCGACGAGTGGTTCGTCGGTGAGGATTCCTTCAAGGAGGTGGAGTGTCTGTCGGTCTGGTGGACCAGTTGATGTGGGTCCGTTGTCCGGCGGTAGCGTCATCTATGCTGGCAGGAGATGGCCGTCGTTCAGCGAGAGCTGACGCGCGAGTTCGTAGAGACGGATATCCCGTTCGAGGGATTGCCATTCGCTGATGGCGTCCATTCGCTCGTGGATCGCATCGTGATCGTCATGCTCGAAAACGGAGACTGACGTCGGATCGGTCGTCCCGAAGCGTTGTTCGAACTGCTCTCGGCGATCTTCGAGCCGTCGGACGCGTTCGATGATCTCCTCGACAGTGAATTCGTCGGCGAGACGGTTCGCGTCCTGCCATTCGAAATAGGCGTCATTTCGCTCGTAGCGAGCGGGTCGGCTCTGGCGATCGGTCTGGGCGATACCCATCTCCGCGAGGCGGTCGAGATGTTTTTTGGCTGCATTGGGTGAGCAGTCCGCTGTTTCGGCGATCTCGCGATAGGACGTTGGTTCCGTGATTCCAAGGAGGACGTCGTAGACGCGCTTGAAGGTATCCGTGGTGTCGGACCAGCGGTGTCGCAGTTCGTTGACGTCCTCGCCGGATGGATTCGGATCGAAGTCGGCCATGAGCGGCTGTACACGTCGCTTCGCAATATAAGTTTGGAAGGCGCAGATATATGATCGAACGCCGCACAAATATTATAGCGTCATATAATTTATTAGGGGCGATATTGGCTCTTGAGCGCCTGAAACGAGTGAAATCGGCGGAATTGGCGATTCGGCATATTACTCGTGCTTAATCGGATTAATCCCGGGTAACACCATCTATCATGCTCTATTCGATTCCCGATCAGAGCCCACGAACCAACGGACGACCGAGTACAGACTATCGCTCTTTCGATGGACAAGTCATATCCCCTTTCCTTATTTGATTGACAAACTCTAAAGATTTTGGAGAGTGGGTCAGGAAGGCATGCGTTCTAGATTAGCGGCGTGTTCTGTCGCTGTCCGCTGATTGGAGACCGTCGGAGCTACCGGAATGAGAGACCCGGTGGAACGTGTGAGCTACGAACCACCGGATTCGGTTGTTGTTGATCGCATCCAAAGAGCGTTTCCCGGCGATGAGTTGCGCGAGCGCGCTCGCGCAACGAATCTCATCCAACGAGAGCGCAAGTTCGATGTTGTCGCACTGTTCTACACCCTCGCGTTCGGCTTCGGTGCCGGCTCTGAGCGTTCCATTCAGGCGTTTTTCGAACGCTACGTCGAGATGGCTGATCTCTCTGAACTCTACTATTCGTCGTTCTACGAATGGTTCTCGCCTGGTTTCGTTGCCCTCCTCCGAGAGATCCTCGATGACGCTATCGAGGATCTCGATCCCGGTCGAAACCAACTCCGCGGCCGTCTCGAACACTTTCGAGATGTCCTCATCCGCGATGCTACATTCATCTCGCTCTACAACGACGCAGCTGATGTGTACAGCCTCCGTGAGGATGTTGCTGGAGCGAAGCTTCATCTCACGGAGTCGCTCTCGACAGGACTTCCGACAGATTGGCGTACTACGGACGGTTCGACCCACGAGAACAGCCAGATACCCACCGGCGAGTGGGTATCTGGCGCACTCGTTCTCTTCGACCTCGGCTTCTACGATTTCTGGCTGTTCGACCGCATTGACGACCACGACGGCTGGTTCGTCTCGCGCGTCAAAGACAACGCCAATTTTGAAATCGTCGAGCAGCTTCAAACACGCCGCGGAAACAGCATCTCGCTCGAAGGCAAGCGGCTGCAGGACGTCCTCGATGACCTGCAGCGCAAGGAGATTGACGTCGATATCGAACTCTCCTTCGACCGCAAGCGAGGGTCGTGCCGGAGCACGACCCGAACGTTCCGTATGGTCGGCCTCCTCAACGAATCCGACGACGAGTACCACCTCTTTCTGACGAATCTCTCCGAAGAGGAGTACAGCGCGCCCGATATCGCACAGCTCTATCGGGCGCGCTGGGCGGTGGAACTTCTATTCAAGGAGTTGAAGTCGCGCTTCGGTCTCGACGAGATCAATACCACTGACCCGTACCTGATCGAGGCGCTGATTCTCATCGCAGCGATCTCGTTGATGATGAGTCGCGTGATCGTCGATGAACTCCAGAAACTCGACGCAGCAGAGCAGGAAAGCGCCGACGACGCCGCGGCGTCGTCGACACGAGTCCCACGTGGTCGGGCTTCGACCATCGTTGAACGCCACTCGCATCTGATTCACCTGTACGTGATGCTGGATTTGGGCTACGATCTGCCCGATTTGGACGCGTTGTTGCTGTGGGCGTCACGTGATCCAAATCCACATCGTCCGAGACTGTACGAACGGGTCGAGTCAGGCGAATTCTGGCAGGAATTCGCCTGACGCTCTCCACGACCGGGAGTGCCCTCTCGACCAGCGACAGCTCTGTCTCGCCGACGCACTCACAGCGGTGAGTGCGCCGCCTCACCCTTCGATGACAACACGCTGGCGTAGGAACAGCCGTCGAGCGACGGAGCAAAACTCGATTTTCGCTGTATCCAGTAACTCACTCGACTGGATGCCGGATCAAGCCGCCACTAAACTAGAACGTATGGTCAGGAAGGCGTATCTTCTGACAGATGAAAGTAGCTTCGGGACGGGTACTGGCATCTTCGGATCGTCCTCACTCGGTGTCGTCGGTTTGGTTCCGCCTCGGCGAATAATTTCGTCGTCTGATGTTTCAGTCCGATGGTGTCCTATGCTTTCCGTCGGTGTACTCCATATCCCGCAGTTTTAAGGATATAGCTTTTCATATATGGATCGACGTATGGATTCCACTATGCGCGCCGCGGCCTTTCTCGATAAAGGCGGGGTCGGGAAGACCACCACTATCGCCCACATCGGCGTTGCGCTGGCCGACGAGGGATACAGTGTATGTCTCCTCGACCTCGCCGGCAAGCAGGGCGACCTCACCAAGCACTTCGGGCTCTGGCAGCAGACACGAGAAGCCGACTCTTGGCCGAACATCACGACCGTCTTCCAAGACGAGTGGGATACGATTGCCGATCAGCTGCCCGAGGCGGTGGATCAACTCGTCATGCCGACCGACGAAGGTCCCGACTTGATACCGGCTCACGAAGGACTCGACGGTCTCGAAAGCCTCCTTGGAAGCATCGATGACCCGGGTGATCGCTACGCGCGGCTTGATCACTTCCTGACGGAGTACCTTAACGAGCGCTACGACGTGATACTGCTCGATCTGCCGGGAAGTACGTCGAACATCGCCTATAACGGATTATGGGCCGCTCGACACGTCATCACCCCGGTCCGTGCGGGGCCGTTCGAGCAGGAACAGATGGCTCAGTTGGAAGCGGACCTCGATGAAATACGCGCAGGCCAGCAGATCGACATCAATCTCGCGCTCTTGCTCATCAATGAGTACGACGAACGCCAGACGATTGACCGCAACCTGTTCGAGCACTTGAGCACCGAGTATGCCGATGTGTTGGCTCCGCAGCAGATACCGAGTTCACAGGACATCACGAACGCCCAGCAGGCAGGTCAGACGATTTTCCAACTAGAGCAGCCGTCGAAGACGGCCCGACGAGCACTTGACGCATATCGAGAGAACGCCCACGAACTCATTGCTCGCACGAATGCACCGGACGAGTCCGAATCCGAACCGGAGGCAGAAGTATGAGTGAGGGTGAAGACGACGGTGACGTTGACCTCGACACGCTCCGCCAGCAGACTGAAACCGGGAGTCGCCTGGAAGTAGACGCTGCGAACGCGGACACGGAGGATGCCGATGCATTCAGACAGGCACTCATCGCCGCACTCGCGGAGCGTCAGGAGGCGGGGACCCAACGGACGGTATCGTTCTGGGACGGTGAACTCGCAGGATTGCTCGACGCGCTCGAATCCGATCCCGAACGGTTGCGGGCGGTGGGTGTCGCGCTCCAAGAAGCGCTCGGACGCGACCCCAATCCCGAGGCGATTGACCGGAGTGAAGTCGTCCAACTTGCCGCTCGCCTTGGGTTCCAAGAGGCCGATCCTGAATTGGTTGAGTCGTGGCGTGAGGCAGTTGGGACCGCGGCGAGACAGCTTTAGGAATCCATATATGGATAGCGAAATGCATTCCGATATGGACACCACCATGCTCTGTGACGACTGTGGTTTGGGACTCGACCTCGACCGCCTACTAAGAGGCTTCGCGTGAATGTAGTGGAGAGTCGTGATGGGCCCTGTCGGATTCGAACCAACGACCACTCGGTTTCTCATAGCACCACGAATCCACGTGGTGGCATAGTGGATCCGTAGGTCCCATTATGTGCCAAGCGCTCTTACCACTGAGCTAAGGGCCCGTAGTCGTCTTGCTGGCGGTCGTTCTGTGGCCCACGGTATAAATTCTCTCTATCGACCATCGTTGGCTGAGTTGTCGTCAGAATCCGCACGCTTCGGCGACGAGGTCCGCTCATTCGTTCTCGAAGACATCGCTGACGTCCTCAGCAAGGTCGCCGGCATCGATGTGCTGGTAGGCCTTCGCGGTCGTCTGCGGATCCTCGTGCCGGAGCGCACGCTGGGCCGCACCGGGTCCACGCTCACGATAGAGGGTATCGCCGAGACCACGGCGTGCACCGTGGGCCTGAAGATAATCGGCGGCCCCTTCGGGATCGATTCCCGCCTCCTCGCACAGTTCTCGCAGGATCCGGCGGACGCTCCGCTTGGTGAGATTCGGGGGCGCGATTTCGTGTTCGCGAAGAACCTCCTCGACATCCTTCTCCTTGAGGAGCGTTTCGACCTCTTTGCCGGCGAGTCCGCGTTCGGAGAGTCCCTCTCGTGCCCGTTGATAGAGCGTAGGAGCATGAGCGGTAGGGAAGACGGGCCACTTGTCAGTTGGCGGTTGCTGGACCGTACGATGTCGATCGAGTGCGCTGCGGGTCTGCCGAGGAAGTTGAGCGTCCTGCCATTCTTGGGTTTTTCCGAGGACGCGCAGGGATCCTCCCTCGAGATCGACATCGTTCCAGAAGAGCCCCTGTCGCCGGTCGTCGCGGGTATCACGAGCGATTTCAGCGGTGCGACAGCCTGAGAATGCGAGCACGCGCACGAGCGCGCGATCACGTACCTCGCCGGTCGCGTCGGAGCCTTTCTCATCGATAGCATCGTGGGCGCGTTTGTCAACAAATCGAAGTAAACGGGTGCGATTTTCAGCCGACCAGAACTGTTGGGTGGTGCGTTCGCCGGAGTCTTGCGGGAGTTCGCTTTTCGCGCGGCGAGCGAGCGCTGGGTTCGTCGTAATGCGCTCGTCCTCGACGCACCATGTGAGGAACCCGCTGATGGTGGCGTAGTAGGTCCGGGCGGAGGCAGGCGTGATTCCCGTCTCTGGATCACTCTCGCGTGCTCGAGCACGCTGGCGGAGTCGTTGGGCGTACCGACGCATGTTCTGACTGTCGAGGTCCTCCAGATCGTCGACACCGCGTCTCTGCAGCCACTCACTCCAGCGACCGAGTACGTTCTCGGCGAGCGCGCGGTAGTTTCCCGAATCATTGCCCTTCTGCTTGGCGTCGAGGAACGCCTCGACAGCACTGTCAAAATCGATACCTCGCTCTGGATCGGCATTCATAGCACTGTGAGGGGATCGCTCAGGGTGACTTGATCAGCGACATTCTGGCGTTTCGTGATTTCTCGAACCGTTTCACGAAGCTTTCTATCGGCGGTAACCAGTGTAACGGCCTCGTTCTGGGCGAGCTCGGTGACGAGTGCGGGGATGTACTGATCGGCCTTGACGTCGTGTTCTGGGAGTGAGTCATTGGCGATGCGGCGGCGTGCTTCGTCGATCACGTCGCTGTATGCTTCATAGTCCGGGTTGCGAAGCACGAGATATCCCTCGTCGATGAGCTCCTGAATGGCCTGAGCCGCGGCTCGATGATTTTCTGGGGCGTCTTCTGCATTGAGTACGTCATCGACGAGTTCCTGTTTGACTGATCGGGGGAGGACAAGCTTCGCGTCGGTTTCGACGGCAGCGTGAACGCGCTCTGGAAACGCCCGCCCATGCATGATGACAGCGTTCGCGTCGAGAACGATGACACTCATCGGTCGAAGAGTTCGAGTTCGGCAGCGAGACGAAGGAAGTCCGCGTGAGTCATTTCAAGAGCTGCGCTGGCTTCGCGGTAGGTGAGGTCGCCCGCGTCGACGCGCTCCCAGATGTCGAGGACTTCTTCAACGATTCCATCACCATACTCTGCGAGCATGTAATCGACCGTCTCGGATTCAGCCGCGACAGCTGTGGAGATCGCGTCCAACGAGAGATGGATATCGAAATCGACAGGGGAGTAGACTGCGGGCTTGCCCTTCTCTCGATAGAGTAACCCTGCCTCGGCGAGGTCGCGACAGTACTCGTGGGCAGTGGTATGGGGAAACCCGAACTCGTCTTTGAGGTCGGTTACAGGGAATTCGCCGTGTTCAGCGGCGTAACCGAGGATGTCGAGCTTTCGGTCATTGGCTAATTGCTCGAAGACAGAGTGGAGCCGTTTCCGGGAGAGGGGCGTGTTGTCGGTTGTGCTCATTCTATTCTCACGTATATACGAAGTTTCTGAATACGCCTAACTCTTTCGCCTGGCTTCTGCTCGCAACGAGGGGACCGTTTTCGGTAATTGTGGCTAAAACCTCGAGAAGCGCTGTCCTGAGTCGGATGCATGATCTGTGCTTCACCGAGGGCGCGGGGATGCATAAATCCACGTCGGTTTATCTGGTTAAGCGGACGTAGGCGGTTGAGATGGAAAATCGCCATAGTGCGGTCGAATTCACACTATTATACTGTATAACGCTATACGGAAATCCTGATTTTGGAAGATGAGACTATAGCGGGTATAGAGGGGCTAGAATTCGCGGTCTTGGAGGAATAGTAGATTTCGGTCGCCGCCAAATCAGACTCGATCGGCCGATTCGTGTTGATTATTTGGCTAGAAGTGCGCCTGAGAGATACGTTGGGTAGAGCTGTCGCTCAGCCTCGCTGCTTCCGGCCCAACAGATGGTCTATCCGACTCCGGTTCGCTTCTGCAACAGCGTGAGTGTATTTTGCGCCGTCACCACCGGCGAGCGCTCGTAACTCTGGTCGTACAGTGGCGTCGTATCGTAGGCAGGCCACCGGGCGTACGCCGCCGCCGCGATCGTTCGGAAGACCTCGCATCGAGACGCCTGTGTCGGTATCATCAGTTGATGCAGAACGTGTCATCACTAAGGGCGTCTTGTCTGAGGCTGATTTTATCGCTGGGCATAAGTGCTGACCACCGAACCTGATTTAACCCTGAGCCGCTTCATTTCAAAGAAGAATGCCAAGGACTGATCACGATACGGAGAAGGACCCCGACGCGACTGACAGTTCCTCCACAGACGAAGGACCAGAAACCCACAGTCATGATGAACGGCTTGAACTACTGGAATCGGAGTATCGATGGCCTGTGAGTGAAACGTACCGGACACTGCTCTGGATGGAGCGCCCCGCAAGCCCATCAGAAATCACAGCAGAAGCAACAGAACGACTTAGTGAACAACAGATATGCACCGCGATTGAGAAACTGGAAAACGAAGACTTCATCCAATCGTCCGCTTCAGCAGGACGAGAACCAAAGCGAGTCTGGTTTTCCGAAGACGACTGCTCTACTACCGTGAGTAATTAGGCCAACTCACCAAAGAATTCGATTTTCACCAGACGGTAGGTTGGAACGTGGTCTTGCTGTTCGTGCGCGAATGTAATCCCGGAAACAATGCAAATTTTATCCTATTCAACGTTACGAATGGCAACCTCCAGAATGTCATGAGGATGTGATTGAAGACGATCTGCTGATCGGTGTCTCTATTTCAGCAGTACCAACGAGCCCTGTCTATGCATTGAAAGCGCCGGTCTCAACTTCCACTCAGGGTGCTGCTGCGAATTCCCCGAAATCTATGCACGAGAGAGGCGCTATATCGTAAATCATCGCTGCTGTCTGGCCCGGATCGGGCATCCGCAACTGCCACTCACTCCGCTGAGTGGCAGTTGCACGACCCTTTCAGAGCGAAATCAAGTGGATTGAGCAGTGATGCCTCTACTGAAGGGCGAACCCGGCGCGGGTTCTACAGGAGTGCTACCAACCTCCTCTGGAGGAAGCCACGAAACCGCGGGGCGATGACCCGCGGTTTCGTGCGGAATTCGACTACACCGAGCGAGAGCTGGACCAGGAGATCGACCAGCAACCACATGTCGTACAGCAGCATCGCAAACCCGAAGTGGAACAACCGCACTGCGTAGTCTCAGTACCTCACAAAGCACGCCAGTTGACTACTTCTGAGACGTGAATTTGGTGGAGAAATCGGTACGAGCAACTGTTGAGGGGATATTCAGCACCAAGGACATCGAATCTGTCGCAGTCGGCGGCGTTCCGCCGCCGACGCGACGGTGTTGCCACTCACCGAGCGGACGGTCCCGGTCGGTGGATTACCGCTTGAAGCGGTCGTCCGGTGGCTTGTTCGCGGGGACGGCGCGACGCACAGCGAGCGCCGTCTCCGCTGCCCGCCGTACCATCCCGAGGAACTCGTCGAAGCGCCACGACCAGAGGCGTCGCCACATACTCCCAGTGGAGATACCGCCACGCATTCTGGAGCAGGAAGCTGATCAGCACGTACAGAAACCGTACCGCCGGATTCTGTGTCGTCGTATTCGCTACGCTTCGTTCGGATAGACGGTAGGACGACTCGACTCCGAACCGTCGGCTGTAGTACTTCCGAGCCTGACGTGGAGTCTCGATGAACGGCGCGTCGACGGCGTAGCCGTGACGCGCCACACCTTCTTCGTCATACTTCCCTTGCTGGTACGTACAGTCGATATAGACCGGGAAATCGACGGTCCACGTGTGACCGTCGATTTCCCCTTGGAGGTTGTGATCGATCACGCGGCTCCAGCCCTGACTCAGTTCGTTCTGGATCGCTTCGCCCCACTTCACGATGGGCATGACGTACGCGTAGTTGTGGGCGGCCAGCAGCGTCAAACAGTACGTATCGTAGAACTCGCGATCGAGATAGACGGCCTTGACCCGGAGGTCAAGGCCTTCGAGCACGCCGAGCAGTTCCGCGAGGATCGAGCTGGCGGTGTCGCCGTCGGTAAGACGGCGCACCGCCAGCGTGTAGCGTTTGTTGCGCACCCGCGCGTAGAGCGTGGCGTAGCCGTGGAACGTCGGTAGTTCCCAATTGAAATCTCAACCTCTCCTCTGAATCGATGAGCTGTCGAAGTGGACCTCACAGTAGACCGATTGACTGGAGCTCAGAAACGACGCTGCGTACTCAACGCTGCCCAGCATCGGCTCTTCACGAGCCCAGCCGACAGCTGGTGCTCACGAAGGGCACCCCCGAGGCCGCGGGCTGGCTCAGCCCGCGGCCGAAGTGTACGCATCCGGTACGCCAACTCCGTTCATTTCGATCCTCCACCGACGCTCCAAGTCCTGCTCCAGTGCGTATCGGATCCAGTCGCAAAACACCGAGAACGTGAACTCTTCGGGCAGGTCGCGCCCGCCCCGACGCGGGCGGGCGACGACCGCCCATCGTAGCACCAACCACAGGTTTTCCAGCAGGAAGCCTACCACCACGAACGCAAACCGCACGATTGGATCTTGCGTCGACGTTACCGCTCGTACACTCCGAAACAGCCGATAGCTGGATTCGATCGCTGACCGTTTGCGATAGCAGTGTTCGATCTGTGCGGGCGTGCGATCGCCCAGATCGCACGCCGCGTACCCTCGAACCACTTCGCCGTGCTTGCCACGATCGCCGTTCTGATACGAGACTGAAACCGCGAGCGGGAATCGGAGTTCCCGCTCGCTATCCTTGTACATCCGGTAGGTCGTCATGTACGATTTGTGCGTCTCAAGCTTCTCTTCGAGCCGGTCGCCTTTCTCGGCGACCGGCACGACTGTCGCAGCGATCTCTCGTGAGCGGCGGATGACGCGTTCGTTGTAGAAGCCGGAATCAGCCAGCAACAGTTCGATCTCGAAGGGATAGGCCTCGACGCGGTCGAGGACGCGCTCGACCGCGTCGGCCTGCTTCTCGTCACTGCGGACGTAGGTCATCGCGAGCGTGATCGGTTTGCCGTTCGAGACGAGGTAAGCAGTGCAGTAGCGGTGGCAGGTAGTGGTGCCGTCTTTGGGACTCATTCGACAGAGTTCGCCTTCCTCGTCGAGATGAACGCCATGATAGGGATTGTTGACGAAATCGATGGAGACGATCCTCGACCGCTCGGGGTCGAGGATCGTCATGGCCAACTGCATGAACAGGAGGTTAGCGGCGAACTCGAGCCAGCCTCGATCGAGAGTGTGGAGCCAGTCGAAGACGGTATCGTCGCAGGGAGCCTCGTGGTTCTCGGCGCAGACCTCTCGAATAGAGGTCTGATTGACGCTGGCGAGGATAACGACGGCCCAGATGACGCCAGGATCGAGGGCTCGCCCCTCGATCCCTGGCAGGGGAAACTCTCCGATTACATCCGCCGCTACACCTTTGACGTCCCACGCTGAAAGGAACCCGTCTGGTTGGGGTAATTCCAGCACATCCACTCAACCAGACATCTATTCCAATCAGACCGACGCTTTAGCTCCGCCCCTCAACTCGATTGGGAATTACTGAAGTTGCTCAAGCATTCCGCCGAGAGCAGCGCGTTCATTGGTTGTACACGACTGCTGTCAACGGGATATATTAACCTCCGTGATCTCAATTCCGCTGTGCTACAGAAGAGCGACTCAGGTAGAGGCACTGCACTTTGTAAGGTACTGATACTGGTGATTCTCCCGAGACAGCGAAGAGTGGAATCCGTGTATTGGAATCAGCCTTCACAATCGCTGCATCACTTGATCGACAGTTACTGGATGCTAGTGGCACCAACACCAATACGACAGCATTGACCGACAAATCAGTAACACAGATAGCCTTGTTACAGAGCGCGAACTGGAACACCAGTCTCCGTCTCGCGACTGATTTCCTGGACATTATGTTCCTTTGAGAGTAACAGACCGAATAGTCACTCATGGTAATATGCACTAAAAACGGACAGAAATAATCATAGTCGTTATTAGTTTCTCCCGAAACTATTTCCTGCAAAACATGTATCTGGACCTGCCGTCTCTTAATTTGGGGCGATCAGGCTGAAGAGTTGGTGATCATGCCACTCAGAGACCTGTTCGATGGAGTGTTAAGACCGGTAGATAGTGACCTTTGGGACCAAGAGCGGACGACGCCCATTAGCGCGTTCGCCGTTCGACTCTATTCAGTAGGACTTTCACTCCGTGAGACCACAGCGATTCTTGATCTCCTCGGCGTTGATCGTTCGCACGGAAGGTCTGGGAGTGGACTCACTGCCCCGCAGATACCCAGAATGACCCACCGCGGAGTGCTCCGTGGCGGGTTTGCCGTCGACGAGACGGCGATTCAAGTCGGCACGAAATGGAGGTGGTGCTACACCACGATAAACCTCGATTCGATGGTTGCGTTGTACATCGAGATCTTCAGCCGCCGCGGGACCGATCCGGCAACAGCATCGCTTCCTCGCCTCTCAAAGCATCACGATCTTTCCGGAATCCGAATTTCTGGTAGATAGGTTCGGTGGGGTACAGCGGTCGGAACCACATCAAGCTGTGATTCCAGACACTCAGTCAGCGGACGGATCGCCTACATGCGACGTGGAACAGCGGTTCAGCCAGCACTCGCCGCTGACTCCGACAGTTCCTTCACTACTATAATACGCAACGCCCGCATCAAGCGCTCAACGGCCGTATTCCGGCAATAGTAGCTCAACTAAACAGCGCCTATCCCAGTTGGCCATATAGTTGGTGTCACGTGCAATCGGTTGACCTCCCGATTTCTAATTGTTGCTCAGCAATAAAAACTATATAAGATGATCAGAAATGATCGAGAGTGCTCAAAACCACCCAGAAACGACTGAGAAAAGCCCCGTTAGGGGGATCCTACCCGACTCTGCCTGTAATGTTCCGACACCTGGAAGTGATGCAACTCAGATCTCCTTTAACATCCGACCGCAGGTAGATTGGCCCTCTATATGACAACCGCCGAAAAATCAACTATGAGTGCGATCGTGATGATAAAACCAAACGCACATCTACGAATATTTTAATCTAATTCAACTGTGACCCTACCATCAAAATTCAGTAGGAGGGACTGAACAAAGTCGCCAAAGACCGCTTTTCCGGTCGGGGAACGCTGTTCGCCAACCACAAAGAGATGATCACAGCTGTTGTTTTCTGCAGTCCTTATCACACTTCCTGAGTGACGATTTTCCGGCACAATAGAACAAGTCGTCTCATATTGTACCTCCAAGCCATGGAACTGCTCTTCTGCAACTCCCTCCAAGAAACGATAGATAGAATCAATCGCGTCCCTGCTAGCTGGACCAGGGATATCACCTTCCCCAGCTGATGATGCGACCGTTGTAGCTTCTGAAACATCGGACTGGGTGGCCTCCGCATACAAAACAAGTTCTGCTTCTTCGCACGATGCAAATTTACCCGCTTCGTGGACCATCGCTCGGCTGTTTTCACTATCTTCGACGACCACTAATGCCCGTTCCATAGATCTGATGTTCTTCCGCTCCTATATAAAACTTCTTCGTACTTGGCAGTTCAGGTTTCCCAGAGCGGAACTACGGTCACTCAGATTGTGATGGTTCGCTTGCCGTACATCGATTTAGGTTTCTCTTCTTACCCCATACAGCGGATTAATCGGAAGTATTTTCGATCAAATCTGTGTCGGAGAATAACTCGCGGAATTCATCTGGGACACGTTCATTGGTTATCAGTAAGTCAATATCACTTATCGATCCGAATTGACGGAAGCTCTGCTCCCCAAATTTATCAGTAGTGGTTACAATTACAGACCGCGTCGAATTTTCAATCACTGAGCGTTTGAGGGTGGCCTCGGCTTCGTTGGGTGTTGAAAGCTCTCCATTGAGATTGATACCATTAACTCCTAGAAAGGCAAGATCGAAATTCGAGGCACGAACGAATTCGTCGGTTGTTGGACCGATCAGTGCCTTAGTTTCATCTCGAAATTCACCCCCGGTCAGCATGACTTTGCTATTGTTCTGGCTTAGTATAGGAGTTAGGAGTGGAGAATTTGTTACAGCGATGAAAGGGAGATCAATAGATGACCCTTCTCTTGCGACCTGCATTGTCGTGGTACCTGCATCGAAGTAGACGATTTGTTCTTCCTGTATTTCTTCGATAGCTCGGGTGGCAATTGCCTGTTTCTGGTCGAGTTGTTGAACAACCCGTCTTTCGAATGATGGCTCAAGACCACTGTTAGTTATAGGGACAGCTCCACCGTGGGTACGCTCTAAGAGATCACGATCTGCAAGTTCACGGAGGTCCCGACGTATGGTTGACTCCGAAACAGAAACCTCTTGAGCCAATTCTTCGACCGAAAGTCCATCACGCTGAGCGACCAACTCCACCACATTTCGATGTCGCTCCTTTGGACTACTCATGGTATCTCAGCTCATGAGAATCCCACCCGCCGTCTCGTTTGCTTGTCATGGATGGGGTTTGATCGTAGAATAATATAATCTCTTCGTCGATAGTGGAGGTAAATCAGGCCCGTCAGAACGTAGTCAAGCTATGGTGGCCTTATTATTCGCGCGTGCGTGATGCGTAACAGGAGGTGGAAGGTCTCTACAGCCATGGGACTAGATCAAAGAAGGGCAATCGTTTTGAGGACTGGAGTAGATTAACGGACTGAGAACAGATGAGCGAACCCCAAATGTTCAACACTCGATCCGGCAACGCCGTTATTGTTGCACTAGACCACGGACTCAGTCTTGGTGCACCAGAAGGTTTCAAAACACCAGAAGAGACGCTTGATAAGGTCTTAGAAGGAGATCCCGATGGCGTGGTTGTGGGACCACACTTTGCTCGCCACTACAAAGAGCGACTGAAGGCTGCTGACGCGGACTTGGTTCTTACTGCAGATGTAGTCACTTGGTCAACCAGTCCAGGTAGGGATCATGGGAGTGACCTCTGGACACCGGCATTCAACACCGAGCTTCTGCAGGATCTTTCTCCCTCTGGGGTGAAAATTGTACTCGTGTTCGGCAGAGATGATGAGGAGACTTTCCGCCGCAACATCGAATACGTGTCTCACCTTTCGGAGGAGCTTCGTGGAACCGGTATTCCACTGGTAGTCGAGCCAGTTATGTGGGGGGAGCGAATTCCCGATGGACTGGAAACCGATTCGGAATACGTCGCTGATGCTCTCCGAATGGGTTGGGAATTTGGAGCCGATATTTTGAAAGCACCGTACACTGGAAGTGTCGATACGTTCGAACCAATTGTCTCCAATTCACCCGTACCTGTGATGATCTTAGGCGGTCCCGCATCCGGGAGCACTAAGGCAATGCTTGAGACCGTTGAGGGTGCAATAGAAGCCGGCGCCCGCGGCCTCATGATCGGCCGAACGATCTGGAAGTCCGATAACCCGACCCAAACGGTTGCCGCACTCCGGCAAGTGGTCCATGAAGGAGCCACAGTAAACGACATCTGGAATTAAGTTACCTTTCCGACAGTACCGCAAGAATCATTCGTTTCTCAACTCAGCGACCTGAGAGTATCATCCCAACCTGTAATTTGAGACAGACGTTCGCGATCTCAGGTGTACACCAAGCATGAACATCGCGAAAACACTCCATCCGAGGGTGTCAAGGCTTGAGCGTCGCATTGTGGAGCGTAGCGAAGGCAGTGAGCCGCGATCTGGTGGAGTGAGTCGTGCTTTGGTAGGGAAATCGGTGCCAGAAGCGTCTGGTTCGGTACTTGAATAGGCGGAACTATGCTTCGATGAGTGAGCGATTTCCCCACGTTTCACGTTCGAACTCGCAATCTAACAGATCTAGCGGCCAGTCATACCACGGGCCGCGGTCGGCCCGCACCAGCAGGCGACCGCGGCACCGCGCGAGGACGTCTTCGAGAAACAGCAATGTATCGAGACTCAGTACCTCACAATGCTCTCAAACTAACTCCTTCTGAGACGTGAACTCGGAGGAGATGGTGATGTCGAGCAGTTG